>JANXXW010000017.1 GCA_025350425.1 Rhodospirillales bacterium | reverse complement strand
CCGCCAAGTTGGGCCACGGGAAGAAGGGAGTTCACGCTCTCGCGTCTCCAGCGGATTCGCAAGGTCACGGCGGGCTTGCCGACAACCAGGCGCCACGCCGCGGCCGACAGCCAAAGCTGCACGACGTGCAGAACGACCGTGGCGGGGATTGCCCAGCCGGCGTGCCAGACCTCCGAACCGATGGTTCGGGCCCCGAACCACGCGACCAGCCCGATCACCGCCGCGCCGCCGACGCCGATGGCGATTGGACCGAACTTCATGGGCGGGATGGGTCTCTCCGAACTGTCCGCCTGTCAAGGCGAGGCCGAATATGGACACGCCTTGCGGCGGCGGCGCGCACTTACCGCGAACTGACCGAACGGACGGCCGGGGTCCTCGTTTGGAGCGATGACAGTGCGGTGATAGGCCGCCCAGTCGGTGGCATCGAGGTCCATCGGGCCGGATACGACCGACATCGCCGACATCACGGCTTCGTCATAGACCGCGCGCGGCAGTGGTTGGGCCTGAAACAACGGGAAATCAGCGCGCAATCGCACCGGCACATCGGTTCGGGTGAGGCGGATGTTGGTGAACAGCGGCCCGAACCAGCGGTCAGTCTCGACGATGCCCTCATACATGACGTAGCCGCCGGGAAGCGGGAGATTGGCGGGCGCCCGCACCAGCAGCGACCAGTCCGGCGCGGTGCGCGCGAGCAGGCCAGACCAGATCTGCACGGCGCCGGGTTCGGCCAGTGTGCTCAGGAACGGCGGCGAACAGCCGCGCAGGTATTCCGGAGCCGCCGCATCGAAGCGGGCGCTGAAATTGGGAAATTGGACGGTCGAGAGTGGCATCCAGCGATCGACGGCGTCATAGGTCCAGAAGATGTCGGCACCGTCCCACAGCAGGGAAAAATCCATGGGCGGGAATACATACCAGCCAAACGCGGCGGCCAGCGTGACCGCGTCGCAGAACCGGGCAGCACGGGCCGGCAGGGTGCCGCCAGCGGAGCGATCGGCGCGCTGCAGCATGCGCGCTTGCTCGACGATGCGAAAGAACTGGGCGGTGGCGGGTTGGCCAGTGGAGGATTGAGCTGTGGCGTGTATTGGGCCGGAGGAGGTTGGGTGAGGCATGATGCGGCTCCGCTGCATTCGGGGCAGGGTGCCCGGACGGCTGCCGCCATCCGGGCGTAGGCTAGGGAGCCCTGGGCGCGCGGGAGCACCCGCAAGGCCGTGCCCAGTTCCATGCGCCCGGCATCCCTGACGGACGCGGGCGCGACCGGCGCCAGCTTCCAGGCGGCGCCAATGCGGACACGGCCCGCATCTACGGTGGCGCGGTCGATGTTGTTGGTCTTGACGTTGTTCATGGCGGTGAACTCCTGGTCGAAGGTTAAGAACACTCCGGCTTGACCAAACCAGAAAACCCGCCGGCTAAAATGGCGGCGGGCATCGTGATCAGATTGACGGAGTGACCAGCAGACATGGTTCGTCTGTCGATAAAGGAACAATGACCCAGATACATCCCCGTTTAAAGACCTAATTCCTATTTAAGAAATTATTACTGACTAGAGGCGTACGATTTTGTGATAGTTAAAATTGCCCGCGTACAAACAAAGGTTGTTTAATAGCAATATGTATCAAACTGCCTCTGGTAGGTCTGACGATATTGCTTGATCTCGATCCCCCGGTCGTCACCGGCGGGCTTGCCACCGAGCCAGTGCGGCTGACGCTATTTGGAAAAATGCGGGTATCCGATGCAGCGGGCCACGCCATCCTGCCGCGCAACCGCAAATCCTGTGCAGTGCTGGCGATCCTCGCCTTGAACCGTGGTGCGCCCGTTTCGCGCTTGTGCCTTACCTCCTTGCTTTGGAGCCGGCGCGATGCCGAGCAGGCGCGCGGATCGTTGCGCCAATGTCTGCATGAGTTGCAGGATCGGCTGCATTTATGCGCGCCAAACCTGCTTGTGGCGGAACGCGCCTACCTCTCGCTGCGCGTAAATGAGTTCGCGATGGATGTGCCGGGCGTGGATGGGACGCTGGCCTCTCGCGACCAAATGCTGGCGCAATTGGATTCAGGCTTGGTGACTGAGGGAGCCAGTTTGCTGCTGGAGGATTTGGTCGGTCTCGACGATGCCTTCTCGACCTGTCTCAGCGGCCAGCGGCGACGACTATCCGAACAGGCGATCGCGGTGGCGGAGGCAGCGCTAGGTGAGGCGCTTCCGGGGCGGCCGGAGTGGGTCCAGGCGGCTGCCGAACGGCTGCTGCGGATCGCGCCCGTCCATGAGGCAGCCTATCGGGCGCTGATGTCCGCGCGTGCCGCGCTCGGCGACCCGAACGAGGCGGCGCGCGCTTTCGAGCGCTGCGCCGCCGCCATGGCGCGGGCGAAACAGGGACCACCCTCGACCGAGACCCGCCTGCTGGCCGAGCGTATCCGCGCGTCGGCGACCTTGGATCCTCCGCCTGTCGCGGCATCCAAGGGACGTTCCCATAACGGCGCCGACAATATCCGGCTGGGAGTGATGCCGTTCCGGCCACTCGGCCCTCCCACGGACAATGCCGGCGAAGTCGCCCTGTGCGTTGGACTGGCGGAGGAGATCACCACAGCGCTGGCGCGTTTCCGGGGCATTTTCCTGATCGCCAGTTCATCTCTATTGGCCTTATCGGCGCATAACGAGGAGGCACGGGCCGGCTGGGCCTCGCTCCGGGAGGAGTTGCGGCTCGATTTCATCCTTGATGGCACAGTGCAACGAGGCGGCGACAAGGTCCGCGTGAACGTCCGGCTGGTCGATCTACGAGCCGCCGACCCCGGGGGCCCGACGCCCGGCGGAGAGGTCGTCTGGTCCCGCCGGTTCGACCGGCCCGCCACCGACTTACTAGCCTTGCAGGACGAAATCGCTGCCCAGACCGTGGCGCAGGTAGATCCAGCACTGATGCTGCGCGTGGCACGGCGGCTCAGACTCTCCGCAGCGTCGGATCAGCCGGCACGCATGAGCGGCAGCATCAGCGCCCATGAGATGCTGCTGCGCGCAATCCCAGCCATCTACCGCATGGAGGAGGACAGCTTCCGGGCTGCCGGCGTGGCGCTCGCCGAAGCGGTAGCGCATGGCCCGGACCATCCTGGTGCTCATGCCTGGTATGCCTGTTGGCAGTTGTTTCTGGTGGGGCAAGGGTGGACGGACGAACCCGCCGCCGCCATGCGACACGCCCGCCGGTTGGCAGATCGCGCCGTGTCTCTCGATCCGACCGATGCCAGAGGGCTGGCCATCGCGGGCCACGTCCGCGCGTTTGATCGGCGCAGCATCGACGAGGCTCTGGCGCTGCACGAGCGAGCACTCGACCTTAACCCAAACCTTCCGCTGGCCTGGGTGCTCGCGGGCCTGGGCATCTCCTACGCGGGACAGCATGAACTTGCGGCGCGTCGGATTGAACAGGCCCGCAAGCTGTCACCCTTCGACCCGCATAGCTTCTTTTTCGACACGGCGCTGGGAGTGCCGCTGCTGCTGTTGGGACGCCATGCGGAGTCGCTGGAGGCGAGCAGGCGTGCGGCGGCAATGAAACCCACCCTGTCCTCTAGCTACAAGGGATATCTGGCGGCACTCGGACACCTCACGCGAGACGAGAACGGCGTTGAACTCCAGGAAGATATCGTACGCGTGCGGGGACATCTCGAACGTTTGGAACCTAACTTCACGTTGACCAGTGCGCGTGCGCGCTCACCGCTGCGGCGCGAACAGGATATCGACGTCTACATCGATGGCTTGCGGAGGGGTGGCCTGCGGGAGGCGTAAGTCACTCGTGCTTTGTCAGATACATTGTGGCAGTGCCGAAAAACCGCGTGGAAAACCCGATCCGCACCGGCAGGCTCAGCCCGCCGGGCGCGACCTTGGCAAACCAAGCCGAGCCATGCTGCACGCGCTTCAGTTCCGCGCTATCCGCGTCGTGCATGAAGCCGGCGAGTTGTCGTCCCTCGAAGTCGCATCGCAAGGCCGCCCCGGAAAAGGCCGAGCCCCTGTCAGCCGACAACACTTCCATGCCGACCGTGACAGCATTGATTTCCGACAATCGCCGGCCATCGAAGGTGCGGACGGCGGTTTCGCATCGGCCTGTGAGATTGACCCGATATATCAGCGACGCCAGCGCGCTTTCCGGGTCGATCGTATCTCGCCAAAGAGACGCTGGAACCGGATCGCGGTTGGCCTCGGATGCGGGCTCAAGGATACGGAGTTCAGGCTGCCCGTTGACGTAGTCGATCTGCACCCGCCGGGGATTGCCGCGGAAGGTCCCGTAACTGTAGCTGCGTGTGGGTGCCACGCCTTCCAGCGTTCGCAATCCCGCGACCGTGGTTGTGATTTCGCCGCTCACCAACAGGCTGAACGCGCCCGCCGTACGCGAGGTGAACTCAATCCGATAGGTCTTAGGAGTGATGTCCAACGAGGCATCGATGTTCAGAACGTTGA
>JANXXW010000563.1 GCA_025350425.1 Rhodospirillales bacterium | reverse complement strand
CCGACTGCCGCGACGACACCATCAAGGCGCTGCAGGTCGCGCTCAATCTGGGCATGGCAAAAAACTTCGTCCTGCACACCCCGCTCATGTGGATCGACAAGGCCGCGACTTGGCGGCTGGCCCGTGATCTCGGCGGCGATGGGCTGGTGGAACTCGTCCGCGAGGACACGCACACCTGTTATCTCGGTGAACGCGGCACGCGGCACGAATGGGGCCATGGGTGCGGCACTTGCCCGGCCTGCGTGCTGCGCGCCAACGGCTACCGAGGGTTTGTCGCATCCTGAACTTGGCGGCACCGGCGGCCTCAGCACCGGGAAGGTGTCGGGCCAGTCTACGCGGTTCGGCTTAACGCGGGGTTAATCGGCCGGCTAGCGCCCGCCCGACACCGTGAGAATGCTGCCGGTGACGTAGGAGGAAGCTGGCGACAGCAGCCACGCGATCGCCTCAGCGACTTCCGTCGGCTCGCCCAGGCGACCCACCGGAATGCTGCCTGCGGCGTGTGCCCGCATCGTCTCGGTCACCATATCGGTGCCGATCAGTCCCGGTGCCACCGCGTTCACCCGGATGCCCTCCAGCGCCACCTCGTTGGCCAACCCTTTGGTGAAGGCCTCAATCGCCCCCTTGGTCGCGGCGTAAGGCCTGAGTCCCGGCATCCCGCCAGTGCGTCCTGCCACCGAGCCGAGGTTTACGATGGCACCACCCTTGCCGCCATGCGCGGTCGACATGCGCCGCACCGCTTCGCCGCAGCACAGTATGGTGCCGAGCACGTTGACCGCGAACAGACGCGCGAGTTCGGCGGCGGTCTGCGTATCGGCCCGCCCGTGCCGCCCGATCATCCCCGCGTTGTTGACCAGGCCCGCGATCGGCCCGAGTGCCCGTTCGGCCTCTACGAACATGGCGGCGATCTCGGCCTCATCGGCGACATCGGAGCGGATCGCGTGTGCCCGCCCGCCGGCATCGGTGATTTCCCGCACGATCGCCTCGGCCGCTGCGGTGTTGCTGGTGTAGTTCACCGCCACCGCATAGCCGTCGCTGGCGAGCTTGCGGCTAACTGCCGCGCCGATACCCCGGCTACCGCCAGTGACGATGATATGGCCCGATTCGAGCATGATTTTCCTTCCAAATGCGCGGATCACCTCACCACGCAATCCCGATGCTGTCCAAATCGCTCTGCCGCCCATTTCGCCAGCAGGATCGAGCCGCGTCCCGATCACAGCCAGACCGGCTGCACAGCCGCGGTCCCCCGATCGCCCAGCCGCGACAGCGTCCTACTGCGCGACATCCCCAATCCGCGCCAAGCTTTCTTCCCGCCCAAGCGCCGCCAAAGTCGCGTCGATTCCCGGGCTCATCGTGCTCCCCGTCAAAGCCGCCCGGAGAGGTTGCGCCACCTGGCCCAATTTGTGCCCATGCGCCTCCGCGAACTCCCGCAATGCCGCATCCAACGCCGCTGCGCTGAAATCCGTCGCCGCCAGCGCCGGCATGACCTCGCGCAACATTGCCCGGGCCTCGGGCGTCAGCAGCGCCGCCGCCTTCGGCTCCATCGCCAGCGGCCGCTCCCGTGCCAGGAAGGCGGCACTCTGCGCCAACTCCACCAGCGTCCGTGCCCGGTCCTTCAGCCCGGGCATCAACGCCTGCACCCTGGCCTCCACTCCTTCGCCCACATCGCCCAGCCGAGCCATTGCCTCCGCCGTCAGTCGCGCATCATCGGCGCCCCGGATGTAGACTCCGTTAAGATGCGTCAGCTTGGCGTAATCCATCCGGCTCGCAGCCCGGCCCACCCCATCGAGGTCGAACAGCGTGATCGCCTCCTCGCGTGAGATGATCTCCGCGTCCCCATGTCCCCACCCCAGCCGCAACAGGTAGTTCCCCAGTGCCTCGGGCAGGAAGCCCTGCGTCCGGAACTCTGGCACGCCCACGGCGCCATGGCGCTTCGACAGCTTCGCCCCGTCCGCGCCGTGGATCAGCGGGATATGCGCGAACTCCGGTCGCGCCCATCCCATCGCCTCGAATATCTGAACCTGGCGGAACGTGTTGGTCAGGTGGTCATCGCCCCGGATCACATGGCTGATCGCCATGTCGTGGTCGTCCACCACCACAGCGTGCAGGTAGGTCGGCGAGCCGTCGCTCCGCAGAATGATGAGGTCGTCCAGTTCCGTGTTGCCCACCCTCACTTCGCCTTGCACGAGGTCCCGCACCACCGTCTCGCCCTGCTGCGGCGAGCGCAGCCGGATGACTGGCGACATCCCCGGCGGCGCCTCGGCGGGATCGCGGTCCCGCCAGCGCCCGTCGTACCGGGGCGGCCGACCCTCGGCCACCGCCAGCTCCCGCATCGCGCGCAGCTCGTCCGGCGTGCAGTAGCAGCGATACGCCCGCCCGGCCGCCAGCAACTCCAGCGCGACCTCCGCGTGGCGCGCCGCCCGCGCGGACTGGAACACCGGCGGTGCGTCCGGGGCGATACCCATCCAGGCCAGCCCGTCCAGGATGCCCTGCGTGTATTCGGGCAGGCTGCGGGCACGGTCCGTGTCCTCGATGCGGATCAGGAACTCACCGCCGTGATGGCGGCTGAACAGGTAGTTGAACAACGCGGTCCGTACGCCGCCGATATGCAGCAGGCCGGTCGGGCTGGGGGCGAAGCGGGTGCGAACGGTCATGGCGGCGTCTATCCGTAATAATGCGTAAACAGCTGGAATAACATGGTTCGCAACGCGGGGCGCGGGGTGTGAAGCCTTAACGTGGCCGACATGCAAGCGATCGCTCTGCTTCCGCGCATCCGAACCGCCCGCCCAGCGGCGTTGTTCGTGTGGCTCCGCGCCTGGGCCGCCGCCGAACGCGGCCGTTTCACCCTCTGGCTGCCCATGTTCATGGGCTCCGGCATCGTCGCCTACCACGCGCTGCGTTTCGAGCCGCCGCACTGGCCCGCCGCCGCGATCCTGCTCGGCGCCATCGCCGCCGCCCGGCTCGCGCGTCCGATCCGCGTCGCCAGTGCCGCGTTCGCCTGCCTCGCCGCCGCCGCCATCGGCTTCGGTTCCGCCCAGATCGCCACCATCCGCGCCTCGCCTCCCATCGAGGTGCCGCGCCGGGCTGCAATCCTGCTCGGCCGCGTCCGTGCCGTGGAGGCCCTGCCAGAAGGGCAGCGCGTCACCATCGAGCACCCCAGCATCGACGGCGGCCCGGCACTCCCGCGCCTCATCCGCGTCCGCCTCCGCCGCGAGGACGACCAAATCATCGCCACCGGCGACACCATCCGCCTGCGCGCCCTGGCGCAGCCGCCGTCGCCTCCCGCCTATCCCGGCGGCTGGGACCTGCAACGCGATGCCTATTTCTCAGGCATCGGCGCCTATGGCTTCGCCCTGGGCCGCGCCGAGATCACCGCGCACGCCGCCCCGGACGGCCCGGCGCGCTGGCTGCAATACCTTCGCGAAATCATTGCCGCGCGCATCCGCGCCGTCCTGCCGGACGAGAACGGCGCCATCGCGGCGACGCTGCTCACCGGCAACACCGCCGCCATCCCACCCGCCGACCGCGAGGCGTTCCGCGACTCCGGCCTCGCCCACCTGCTCGCCATCGCCGGCCTGCACATCGGCATCGTCATGGCGCTGATCTTTGGCGTGACCCGTCGAGCGCTGGCGCTGTCCGAACGGGCTGCGCTGAACTGGCCCTGCAAGCAGATCGCAGCGGTCACGGCCCTCGTGGTCGGCGGCCTCTATATGATGCTCACGGGCGCCCACGTGCCCATCGTCCGCAGTTTCTCCATGGCCGCGCTGGTCACGCTGGGCGTCCTGGTCGGCCGCCGCTCGGTTTCGCTGCGCGCGTTGGCGCTCGCCGCGACGGTCATCATGCTGATCGCGCCGTGGGAGGTGCTGGGCGTCAGCTTCCAAATGAGCTTTTCCGCCGTACTGGCGCTGATCGCCGGCTACGACGTGCTGCGCCCGCTTCTGTCCCAGCTGCGCGGCAATCACTCCGGCTGGCGTCGCTTTACCCATCACGTCGTGGGCCTCGCGCTCACCAGCGCGTTCGCCGGCACCGCCTCCGCCCCATTCGCCGCCTACCATTTCGGCCGCATGCAGGTCTATTTCGTGCTGGCCAACATGATTGCGGTTCCGATCACCGCCATGGTGGTCATGCCGGCCGGGCTGCTCGCCCTGGTGCTGATGCCGCTGCATCTCGAATGGCTGGTGCTGCATCCCATGGGCTGGGGCATTCAGGCGATTCTATGGATCGGCCGCACCGTCGCCGCCTTGCCCCAGGCGGTCATCGCCGTGCCCGCAATGCCGCTATGGAGCCTCGGCGTGTTCGCGTGGGGCATCGCCTGGCTCGGCTTCTGGCGCACCCGGATGCGGCTTCTCGCGCTGCCGATAATCGCGTTGGGCCTCGTCTCTCCCTGGCTCGGCGACCGGCCGGACATCCTGATCTCGGCCGACGCCAAGCTGCTGGCGCTACGCTCTGGCCACGCCCTGTTCCTGCAATCCCAGAGCGGCGCCTCCAAGTTCACCCGCGACGCCTGGGAGCAGATGTGGGCCGTTCGCGACGTGCGTCCCATGCCGGTGCAAGGCGACGGCTGCACCACCGATGCCTGCGCCCTCCACGCCCGCGATCACGGCCCCATGGCCCTGCTGCTGCGCGGCACCCCGCCTCGTGACGCCTGCGAGGCCGACATCGCCATCTCCGCCGAACCCATCCGCCTGCGCTGCGACAGCCGCATCCCGTTCGTGGATCGCTTCTCCGTCTGGCGCAACGGCGCGCACGCCATATGGCTCGATCCCGCTGGCATACGGATCGTGTCGGACCGAGAGGTGAGGGGAGACAGACCCTGGGTGCCGCCCATGCCGATACCGAAATGGCAGATCCAGCAGGCGCTTGAAGAACTGGCGCCTCACTGACTGGCACCTCGAATCAGCAAACTCGGCCGAACTGCGCCTGCCCCCCAAATCCGCCCCAGCACCGTCAGCGGCATGTGGCGCCGTCTTGGTTGCGCGACGATCCGTTCTATAACGGGACCTCACCGAGGAGAGCGAGAATGGCAAGCCGGGACACAGCGATCGCAAGAGGCCTGGCATTCTTCGACGGCGGCGGCTTCCGCGACCGCCTGGCTGACCTCGTTGCCATCCCCAGCACCTCGCAGGACCCCGGCCACGAAGCCGATGTGCGTCGCTATCTCGAGGCCGGTATCGCCCCCTGGCTGCAGGCCATGGGTTTTACCGTCGCCATCCACGACAACCCCGAGGCCGGGTTCGGCCCGATCCTCACCGCTGAACGTATCGAGGACCGGGCATTTCCCACCGTGCTCACCTACGGCCACGGCGACACCGTGCGCGGGTTGGAGGACCAGTGGGAGCAGGGTCTCGATCCCTGGACGCTCACCGAGCGCGGCGATCGTTGGTACGGTCGGGGTAGCGCGGACAACAAGGGCCAGCACGTGCTCAACCTCTCCGCCCTCGAAGCGGTGCTCGCAGAGCGCGGCCGCCTGGGGTTCAATCTAAAGCTGGTGCTGGAAACCTCCGAGGAACGTGGCTCTCTGGGCCTGCGCGCGTTCATCGCTGCCAACGCGGACCTGCTCGGCGCCGACGTGCTGATTGCCAGCGACGGCCCGCGCGTGGGCGCTGGTATCCCCACCATCTCGACCGGCACGCGCGGCACGTTCCACTTCGACCTCGTGCTCGAGATCCGTCCGGGCGGCGTTCATTCCGGCAACTGGGGCGGCATGACGACGGACCCGGCCATCGTGCTGGCCCATGCCATCGCCGCCATCTCCGATCGCCATGGCCGCATCCTGGTGCGCGATTGGCTGCCCGCCAACGGGATGCCGGCCGCCGTGCGCGGCGCGCTCGCCGGGCTGGAGCTGGAAGCCGAGGGCGGGGCCGCAACCATCGATCCCGAGTGGGGCGAGCCGGATTTCAGCGCCGCCGAGAAGGTGTACGGCTGGACCAGCTTCATCGTGCTGGCCATGGTTTCCGGACGCCCGGAAAACCCGGTCAACGCCGTGGCGCCCGATGCCCGCGCACACTGCCAGATCCGCTACACCGTGGACAGCGATCCGGCCGGGTTCGAAGCCGCCCTGCGGCACCATCTCGACGCCGCCGGCTTTCCCGAGGTGGCGATACGCAACGCCGGCATTCGGATGCCGGCCAGCCGCACGAGCCCCGAGGATCCCTGGGTAAAATGGACTGCCGCCAGCATGGAACGCTCGCTGGAGCGGCACGTGCAGATCATCCCCAACAGCGGCGGCGGCCTGCCGGGGGACGTGTTCGTGGACCATCTGCACGTACCGCTGGTCTGGATTCCGCACAGCTACAACGGCTGCAAGCAGCACGGCCCCAACGAACACTTCCTGATCGCCCCCGCCCGCGAAGGCATGGCCGCTTTCGCGGGCATCTGGTGGGACCTCGGCGAGAGCGGCACCCCCCCGCGTTGACGCGAGGAACTCGCTTGGCCGGGAGCCGTTGGCTTCGCCGAGAACCTTTAGGTTCATACAGGAGAAGCCGATGTTGCGTATATCTGGTCTGATGCTTGTGTTCGCCGCCATCACTCTCGGCGGTTGTACTAACCCAAAGCAGGCAAATTATGCTTGTGGCACGGACGTCTCTCAACGGACCGCTGAAGTGATGAAGGTTGCACCCGTGAAGGATAAGGCAGGCGATCCTTCCTGCGAGTAGAAACTTGGAAGGGGTGGCCAGACTGAATTGCGCTAGATGATGCCTGTTTTTACCAGAACGCCATACACCAGTGCCACCCCGCCCAGAATCGCCGCGCCCAGAGTAAGGCTGCGGATACGAGTTACGATCGACACTGACGCCAGAACGATCGCGATCTGCAGTGCCCCGACCACCATCTCGTATTGGTGATACAGGTGGAAGGCGTGGTCGCGTTCCTCGGTCTGTATCTTGGTCTTTTCCATTAATTGCTTGCGGCCCCCACCCACGGGATCGTCGTCCATCCGCGCGATCTGCGCCTTTGCGGTCGCTATTTTCTTCAGGATGGCGGGATTGTCGGCAGCGCCGGGTAGACTTTCGAGCAGGCTTACCTCCAACCCGTACACATTCCCCCGGATCGTGCGTGCCTGGTAGAACGCCCAGTCGTCGCTAAGCGCCACGTGGTGCGTCAGATACTCGTTCTGCGACGCCTTCTCGCCCAGTTCGCTCAAAGCCAGCCCGGCGGCGAGCACCGAGATCATAACCGCGACCCGGCGCAGGTCGGCGTGCTGGCCTTCATTGCCTTCATGCCCACCGCTGGATTCGTGAGCTCGTTCGAGGCTTTCGCGCGCGAATTCTGCGTTATCGACCATCTGTGGTCCTAACGAATAATCTGCCGCACTCGGACGCGCTCATCGGGCAGTGCCGAAACCCAGGAAGCCAGCTTGCGGGTTGGGCACGCCGGGATTGTTGGGGACCGTCGCATACTGACGCGAAGCGGGCGCGGTTGCAGGAATGGCCTTCTCGGTCCCGCGCGTCTTTGGCGCGGTCGCGAGGACCCGCGATACGACGGGCGGTTTCTTGGCTGCGTTCGTATCCGCCATCCGTGCGGAGCCCGGCGTGGGCCTGCCGGCTCCCGCGCCGTTATCACCGGGGCCGCGCATCGACAGCAGCAGGAACATGATGTCGCTGCGTGCGAGATCG
>JANXXW010000561.1 GCA_025350425.1 Rhodospirillales bacterium | reverse complement strand
GTCATCGGCTGGCTGTTGCAGCAGCCCTGGCTGCTGCCTGGCTTCGGGATCGTGCATCGCGACAATGCCCTGGCCCTGGTCGTGTGCGTCTTGGTGGTCCAGATAGCAGGTCCGGCACTGGGCATCATGGGCAACTGGGTCAGTCGGCGGCACGAATACCAAGCCGATGATTTCGCCCGGCGGATGGTTGGAGCAGAGCCGATGGTTTCAGCGTTGGTCAAGCTGTCACGGGACAACGCCAGCACGCTGACGACCGACCCGCTCTATGCGCTGGTCAACTTCAGCCACCCTCCCGTGCCGCTGCGCGTGCGCCGGATGTTGGAAACAGAGAGCATCGACATGGTTTCGTGAAGGTCTTGTAACTCCCCGCGACAGTGGGTATCGCTCGACCCAAGCAACCGCACGAATCAGCGGATACAATGGGAAGAGACAACGTATGATAAACAAGCTCGCGATCTTGCTCGCGCCGGTTCTGCTTGGCTTGCCGTTCGCAACGCCGGGCCAGGCCCAGCGCGCGGCTCCTGTCGGCTACGAGCAGACGGCGGCGGCGGAGGCGGCTTCGAATACGGCGGTTGGGGTCCGCAACACGCCGGCCAAATCGTTCCCGGTTCCCACCAATGAAGTCAGCGCGAATGTTCAGGCGCTGATCGGCGCTCCGTTCCCGCCGCATATGGATGCCAACCCGAAAACGTCCGCCGAGTGGCACGAATTGGTCAACCGCCGGGCCGCCTTGACTATCGCGAGCCTGCCGGCAATGCGTGAGAAGATGGGTGTCACCGTCGAGGCAAGCACGATTGCCGGCGTGAAAGTATTCGTCGTTACGCCAAAATCCATGCCGGCGGCGAACCAAAACCGGGTACTCGTGCATGTTCACGGCGGTGGCTACGTATTTTCGCCGGGTGAGGCAGCCACACCCGAAGCCATATTGATGGCCGGGTTTGGCGGCTTCAAGGTGATCTCCGTCGATTACCGGATGCCACCTGACTTCCCCTATCCGGCGGCGATGGACGACGCGATGGCGGTGTGGAAAGAGGTCGTCAAGACGACTCCGGCCGCGCGTACCGCAATCTTCGGGACATCGACTGGCGGAGCGATGACGCTGGCGATGGTGCTGCGGGCCAAAGCCGAGGGTCTGCCGCTTCCGGCCGCGATGGCGCCGGGCACGCCATGGTCTGATCTCGACAGCGTCGGCGATACCTACATGACCAATGAGTGGGTCGATAACGTCCTGGTCACCTGGGATGGCTGGCTCGGCCGCGCAGCCAAGCTCTACGCCAACGGTCACGACTTCAAGGACCCGCAGCTATCGCCGATTTATGGCGACTTCGCGGGTCTGCCACCCGCCATCCTCACCAGCGGGACGCGCGACCTGTTCTTGTCCAATACGGTTCGTACGCACCGCAAGCTGCGCCGGGCCGGAGTCGACGCGGAACTCAACGTCTACGAAGGGCAATCGCACGCCCAGTATGCTGCCGACATGAACGCGCCCGAGACGCGCGAGACGTTCCTCGACATCGCCCATTTCTTCGACACGCATCTGGCCCGGTAACCTGGCCTACTGGACTACCCGTATGAGGCCGCCAAGCCTCGTACGGGACAACGCTTGTGTCGGCCAACCGTCGAAGATCGCGCTCCCAACTCCATCACGCGATGCCGCCACCCCACCCCGACACTGCTGCCAGACATCCCTGCACATGATCGCCGAACGCTCGCAACAGAAACACCAGACATGACCAACCGCGCCTGATTGGCTCGCAAGATAGTCGCGACGGCTCGCTCACCATCCACCAGGATGTAAACCTTTGGGGCGACCGTCTGTGGCCCGGCAGCTACGCCAAATTGCCGGTGGTCGCAAACCGTACCCAGCAGGTGCAGGTTACGCGCGGAGCGGTCGAGCTAGACGGGTAGGTGCTCGGGTAAGGCGACAGGGCCACGCTGACTGATGTGTCCGCGCTGCGTCTTTACGCCGATGCAGTCAGAGAGGTTCTGATGTTCGACATGGCTTGATGGCAAACCCGATCGATTTTTGGTCGTTGTAAGTTCTGATGGAACACAGGATCTTAAAATGGTAAATAGATCGGCTAGGCTCGCTACGGCTGCGGCTTTGCTCCTGCTACAATGCGGGGTGGGACCGCAGGCGCAGGCCCAATACCTTGGCTCCCAGAATGGCAGCCCGAACCAGGGCGCCCAGTATCAAGGGCAAAACCAGGGTACCCAGTACCAGGGCGGCCAAAACCAAGGTGGCCAGTATCAGGGTGGCGGAAACCAGGGTGGCCAATTCCAGAGTGGCCAGAATCAGAGTTCCGGCAATCAGATGGGCTATCGGATGCTGACGTCCCAGGAGGCCGCCAACCTGCCGCGCAGTACCGGCGCCTCGCTCGGCCTGACGGTCGAGGCTAAGAGCCGGATACAGGAACAGAGCTTGTCGTTCACTACCCTTCAGGTCACCCAGGTACGGGTCGGCTCCCCGGCGGCGTCGGGTGGCCTGCATCGTGGTGATACTCTGATTGCGGTGAATGGGCTGGTTTTCTCCGGTCCTCGGGAGTTTGCCCTATACGTAACGTCGCTTACGCCCGGCACAACGATGACGGTGGATTTCATTCCATCCGGCTCCGGCCCGGATAATGCTCAACGCGTATCGCTGCGGGTAGGTGGCCAAGGGCGCAGCACCGTAACTCCCGGCGAACCCGAGACCGGCATGTCCACGCGAATGAAACTCGGCCTGGGTGCGGCGGCTCTGTTCGGCTGCTACAAACTGGGCTGCTTTTCGTCCAGCAAGCCCGCCCAGCAGTAAGTCAATCCTCGGTAAGGCTATTTACGGCTGTAGCTGAGTACAACATCATCATGAGCCGCATGGCGGCTCGTGATGATGTTGTATCGGATTCAGATGCTCAGACGCTAACGGAGTTAGGCCCGCTGTCTGGCATATGACCGTTCGGAGTCATCCGGTCTACTACGCTCGGCAGGTGATGCGCCAGTTGCGACAACAGATCTTGTTGCGGCATACCGGATTGTTGGGACATCTGCTCGATCTGCTGGTTGCCGAAGACGTTGCGAACCTGATCGGGCGAGATTGACTGGTTGGCGCCACCGCCGACCCAGGACTGCGCAACTTGGCCGAGCCCGGCATTTTGGAACTGGCTCAGCAAGCCTTGCAACCCGCCGCCGCCCATCATTCCGGCAAGCGCGCCCAATCCGCCGCCCATGCCGGCGCTCATGCCGCCGGGTTGGCTTCCGGGCTGCACGCCGGCTTGGCCTCCGGGCTGCGCGCCGGCCTGGCTTCCGCCACCCAGCAAGCCGCTGAGGATGCTTGCGATCGGCGAGTTGGCTTGGTTTCCGCCGCCCAGCAATCCGCCGAGGATGCTTGCGATGGGCGAGGCGGCTTGGCCTTGGCCGGGGTTCTGGCCCGGGTTCGGGTTCTGGTTCTGGTTCTGCGCGCCGCCGATGAGGCTACCGAGGATAGAGTCGAGAAGGCTCATGAAAATTACTCCTCTTTGTTTGATCGAAATCTCAAATCAAGTGCTTTGGACTGCATTTAGTTCGTGCGCCGCACCGGCACGGATCAACCCACCGCGTAAGCGCGCCGACAGCGCGTCTAGCACGGCCACGGTCAGCAGAATTAACACAATGATGTAAGCTACTTGGTCCCAGGCGTTGATCTGGATGCGCTCGGACAGCCGTAAGCCGATGCCGCCGGCCCCGACAAAGCCAAGGATGGTCGCCTCGCGCGTGTTGGATTCAAATTGATAGAGCGCCTGGCTCACCATGATTGGTAGCACCTGCGGGACCACACCGAAGCGGATAGCAGCGACGGGGGAGGCCCCGGTGGCGCGAACCCCGTCGATTTGGCCATTCTCGGCCGTCTCGATCGCCTCGGCGTAAAGCTTCGCCAGCACGCCCAGGTCGGCGATGAAGATCGCCAATACGCCGGCGATCGGGCCGAGGCCCACGGCACGCACGAATACCAGTGCCCAGACCAGTTGGTCGAGCCCCCGGCAGGTATCGAACACACGGCGGAACATGAACCGAATGACGCGGTTGACGGTGATGTTGCGGGCGCCCAGGAATCCCAGCGGCAATGCAACCGCGGCGGCCAGCAACGTGCCCAGGAATGCCATCGCCAACGTCTCGACCATCGCGGTCAGGATGGCCGCGTGATCCCACTCGAAGAACCCCGACCAGTCCACCATCAGCCGCACGATCACCCATAGGCGCGGCAGCCCGGTGAAGATGCGGGCAAAGTCGAACTCCCAGTGGAGGTAGGCGACATACGCGACGAACGCCGTCCACAGCCCGATGCGAACCGCCCGTTGCTTACCCGAGCCTCCAAATGCTTTGGGAAACCGCGCGCGGGCGGCTGCCACATCGGAAGCGGTCAGCGCCTCCATCCGGATCGTGCTGCCGCTCATGCCGTTTGCGCCGCCATGAAGCGGCTTCGCACCCGCTCGGACGTGAGATCGAGCACGGAGACGATGATCACGATCATGATCGCGATGGCACTGACCTCTTCGTAGATGTTGAAGCTGATGACGCGACGGAATTCCTGTCCGATACCACCGGCACCCACGAAGCCGATGATGGTCGAGGAGCGCACGTTGATCTCGAAGCGCAGCAGGGCGTAGCTGATGAAGTTCGGCAGCACCTGCGGCACGTAGCCGTAGCGGACCTTCGCGAGCCAGCTACCGCCGACCGCAATGATGCCGTCCGCCGGCTTCATGTCCGCGTTCTCGTTGATTTCTGAAAAGAGCTTGCCCAATGCCCCGGCGGTATGGACCCCGATCGCCAGGATGCCGGCCAGCGGCCCGATGCCGAACGGCCAGATCAGGATGAACGCCAGCACTACCTGTGGAACGGACCGCGCGACTTCCAGCACCCGCCGTGTCACCGTCCGTATCAGTGGATGGGCGCCCAGGTTGCGCGAGGCTGGGAACGACAGCACAAAACCTACGGTCGCACCCATGATGGTGGAGACGATCGCCATCTGCACCGTCTGCCACAGCAATAGTGAATAGGTGCCGGCGCGGTAGAACCAGAAGGCAATGGATTGGGGGACATTGACGCCGCCGAAGATATGTCCCCAGGCCAGCACCGCCACCCGGGGCTGTCCGCGGCCAGGCGCGACGCTGAACAGTTTATCGAAATACTCGCCGATCTTGGGCACGCCAGCGAGCAACGTTGACGGATAGAACTCGGTATCCACCACGGCGCATATCACCAGCAGCACGAAGATGGTGACGCCAAGCAGCGTCTCCATCCTTCGCTTGCGACGCAGCGCAGCGAAGCGTGTCTCGAACGTCTCGAACGAGACCTGCTCCGCCGCTTGGGTCATCGATGTTACGTACGGCCGCCCTGTTGCTCGGCCTCACGCAGCTTGATGATGTCCTTGTACAGATCCATCGTCGCTGGCGCATAACCGACGCCGGAGCCCTGCTCGATGTCGTCATAGACCTTCTTGTGGCTCTTCGGCAGGTCGAGCAGGAAGTCGGTGAACACCATCTTCAGGTCGCTCGGTATCGCAGTGCGGACCGTCCAGGGACCGTTCGGAATCTTGCCCGACTGCCACAGCACGCGGATATCGGACATCTTCAGCATCTTCTTATCGACCATCGACCGCAGATTGCCGCGGCTGTAGCCCACAGATTCGTCACCCTGGCCCGAGGTCCAGGTCGCAGCGGCGTCATATTGCTTGTTCAGCACCGCGACCACACCCTGCTCGTGCCCGCCGGAAAAGCCGAGGGTCGAGAAATACTTGCCCGGTGTAAGGTCAATGCCCTGGGTCTTCAGGGTGGAACTGGGGATCAGGTAACCGGAGGTCGAGTTTGGATCGGCCCAGGCCAGTGAATGTCCCTTCAGGTCAGCCAGCGTCTTGATGCCGGAATCCGCCCGCGTGACGATCACCGAGTAATAGAAAGTGGAACCGTCATTCTCCTGCGGGACCACGACCGGCTCGAGGCACTTGCAGTCGAGATACGCGCCGGCAAAACCAGACGCGCCAAACTCGGCGGCTTCAAGTTGGCCCGCCGCTATGCCCTGCATCACGCCGGCGTAGTCAGACGCCGGGAACAGCTTTACGGGGATGCCAAGCCGGGCTTGCAGCAGCTTCTGGAACTCGTCGTTCCGCTTCAGCCGGTCTGCCGTGTTCTCACCGCCAAGGAGGCCGATGCGAAATTCCTTGATCGTGTCCTTGTAGGTCTGCGCTTGCGCGCTGGCGATCGTGAGGCCGATCGCCATGGTCGCCGCGAGTGCGACGGATACGAGCTTGCGATGCATAGATGTTTCTCCGTTATGAAGCCGGGAAGTCAGGTGCCGAGAACGAGTTCCGCATTTGCGGGGACTGTCGTCTGGCTCGGACGAGGTGTGGCGAACTCGCGCGTGTGCCCGGTGCCGTAGATGTCGCGCACGGCATCCTCAGTCAGCTCCGAAGGCGACCCATCGAACACGATCCGGCCATGCGCCATTGCAACGATACGGTGGCAATAGGCGCGCGCAATATCGAGAGTGTGCAGGTTGCACAGCACGGTCAGGCCGTCGCGCACGTTGATGTCGCGCAGCGCGTCCATCACCAGCTTGGCGTTCATCGGATCGAGCGACGCGATCGGCTCGTCCGCCAGGATCAGCCGCGGCTCCTGCATCATGGCCCGCGCGATCGCCACACGTTGCTGCTGCCCGCCGGACAGCGCGTCCGCGCGGTTGAACGCGAACTCGGCCATGCCAAGCCGGTCGAGCGCCCGAACCGCCAGCGCCCGCTCGCGCGCGGTAAATATCTTGGGCAGCGCGCGCCAAGCCGGAACCGTGTTCAGCCGCCCGCACAGCACGTTGGTCAGCACGTCGAGGCGCGGCGTCAGGTTGAACTGCTGGAACACCATCGCGGCACTCGCCCGCCATGCCCGCAACTCGCGCCCGCGCAGCGCCGTGACATCCCGGCCTTCGAACACGATTTGCCCGGAACTCGGCGCAATCAGGCGGTTTATCATCCGCAACAAGGTGGATTTGCCGGCGCCAGAACGTCCGATAACGCCGACCATCTGTCCCGCCGGGATCGACAGCGTCGCATCGGCCACAGCCACGTGGTCGCCGAACCGGCGGACAAGCTGCCGCAACTCTAGCATCGTGATATTTCCATTATCGGCAGCCTCTACACCGCGTGGAAGACGCCCAGGTTGCGGAACCGTGAAGCTTCGATGACGGGAAAGGGCGGTGGGAGAATGCAACGGAAACAAAACAAAGAGGCCTGGGACGGAGGTCCCATGGGTAAGTCGCCCACCTACCAAGATCGTCCACACCAACGTCCGCCCCTCGCTCCAGCCGCTCGATGCGCCACCGACCGCCGAAAGCCTCGATCGTCTGATGGGTTATATGCAGCCGGACGAATTGCTGCTGTTGCCCGCTTACCTCTCGACCGATCTCGTCCGGTGGATCATGGTTGATAATCGGCGTGCCACTTACGCCCGTCTGTTGGAGCCCGCGCGATGAATATGCCCGTGCTGAACACCCAAACGAACACGGTTCCCGAGGCGAGCCAAGCCAGCCGCCTAGCCATCGCGGACTGCGACATCCATCCAGGCAAGCGTTCCGACACGGAGCTGCACCCGTTTCTCGCGCGCCACTGGATCGAGCATCTCGCGACCTTTGGAGCGCCCGGCCGCAAAGGGTTCCAGTCAGGGCCTTCCTACCCCAAGAGCCAGCCCAACGCCTCCCGCCGGGATGCCTACCCGCCCGAGGGGGGCCGCCAGGGCAGCAGCCTGTCGTTCATGCAGAAGCAGCACCTGGACCCGAACAACGTCGAACTCGGCATCCTCAACCCGCTGGACAGCGGGCAGGGGGCGCAAAACCAAGACCTCAGCAACGCCCTATGCTCTGCTACCAACGATTGGCAGCTGGCGAAATGGACCACCCAGGATCGCCGGCTGCGCGCTTCCGTGGTGGTAAACTATGAGGACGCCGCCGCTGCTGCTGCGGAAATCCGCCGTCGCGCCAGCGAACCCGACTTCGTGCAGGTGCTGCTACTCACCCGCACCGCCGAACCGCTCGGCTCGCGCAAATACTGGCCGATCTACGAGGCCGCCGTGGAAGCCGGGCTACCCATCGGCGTCCATGCGTTCGGCTATGGCGGCAACCCGATCACCGGGGGTGGCTGGCCGAGCTACTATATTGAGGAGATGACGGCCCACGCCCAGACCTGTCAGGCGGTGCTGACCAGCTTCGTGGTCGAAGGCGTGTTCGCCCGCTACCCCACCTTGAAACTCGTGCTGATCGAGGCGGGCTTCGCATGGGCGCCTCCGCTCATTTGGCGCCTGGACCGCGCCTGGACCCGGCTCCGCGCCGAAACGCCGCACCTCACGCGCCCGCCTTCCGAGATCGTCCGCGACCATGTCTGGTGGACCACGCAGCCGATGGAGGAACCGGAGGAGCGCTCGCACTTGCTGGACACCATCGGCTGGATCGGCTGGGACCGGCTGCTGTTCGCGACCGACTACCCGCATTGGGATTTCGACGACCCCGCGCATTGCCTACCGTTGAAGGTCACCGAGGTGCAGCGTCGCCAGTTCTTCCGCGACAACGCCCGGCAGGTGTATCGCCTTAGCGCGTGAGGATCGCCAACTTCAACGTCAATCGCCGCCTGGCGAACCTGCTCGCATGGATCGATGCCACCCGTCCAGACGTGGTCTGCCTGCAAGAACCGAACGCGACCGACGACGCGTTACGGCTTTCGCTGAAGCCAGTTTTGGCGTGGTTTGACACACGGAGAACGCAGTTGGAACGGGGTCGCGATGGCCTCGTGAAACCGGAATAAGCGCGCGCCGCCGATCAGGCCGCCGGCCCGATCTCCACGCCTTGCAGTGCGACACCGAGTTGCCGCGCGTCGTGCTCCTCGGCGCCTCCTGGCGAGAACAGGACTGGGAAGTTGAACACAAGTTCCGTGGAGCCGGACACGGCGCGGCGAGGTAGCGGACCCGCTTCCAGAACGGTACCCTCGGCCGGCGTCACTCGCATGACATAGGTGACACCTTCGACGTCCAGGGTGATCCTGTCCCGCTCGGTGTGCGAGCCCAGCGAAATCAGTCGCATCGTGACAATGACGGGGACGGAGCGATCGACGTTGAAACGTACCCGTGTCGTGTGTCCCGGGCCAGTCCAGCGATAGGGCTGACCGCGCGGGCCGTATTCCAGATAATACAGACCATCGCTCTGCTCTGCGAAATCGAGCGCGCTCAGCTTGCAGTTTGATGGCGGCTGCAGCGTCGTGGGCACATGCCGTCGCAGGATGACGTCCCGGTAACGTTCGACTTCCGCCAACGCAACCAGTTGGGCTCGCAGATTTTCATAGTCGTTACGAAGATTAGACACCTCCGCTTCCAGGACGGCGATCCGGGCGGCATGACCGGATTGTTCGATCGTGTCTTCGGCGTAACTGGCGCTCATATCATCCTGTATCGTCGCGAGACCCCGCCGGCAGCGGCGGCCAGTCACGAAAGCTGTAGCATGGGCGCCGCCGGACTGCTATCGGGAGGCCACTTGCATCGCGGCGGGTCGATACGGAAAGCAATGGCAAGATGAACCTGTTACGTTCATGTTAATCAATGTAATTATTTGTACTTATGATCGATACGAGCTTCTTGATCAGGCAGTGGCGTCCGTCATCGGGCAGGATTTTCCGGTAAGCGAATACCAGATCACAGTTATCGATAACTCCCCTGACGCGGATCGTTCGCGCGAGATGTCGCGCCGGTGGCGCGACACGCAAAACCTGCTGTGGCACCACGAGCCCGTCGCCGGATTGTCACGCGCGCGCAACCTCGGGCTTGAAATTACGACGACGCCGTTCGTCTCCTTCCTCGATGACGACGCGATTGCCAGCAAGAGTTGGCTCTCGCGGAAAATCGAAGCGTTCGCGTATCTTGGCCCCGCCACGCATGTGATCGGCGGACGCGTGCGGTTGCGCTTCCAGGGAACGCGGCCCGCCTGGCTCGCGGACAACATGCTTTGCTACCTCTCCGAATGCGACCTGGGAGATAAAACACGGTTGATCCGGCCTGACGAGTGGGTGGTCGGTGCCAACCTCAGCTACCGCACGGCGGCGGTGAAGGAAGCCGGCGGTTTCAGCGTAGCGCTCGGCCGCGTCGGGAGCGGCGCGTCGTTGATGTCCAACGATGAGACGGATCTGCAGGAACGCATCAACGCGCGCGGAGGGCTGGCCGGTTACAGCCCGGCGGCCGAGGTCGATCATCTCGTGCTCAGCGCCCGGCTTCGGCAGGGCTGGTTTCGCAAGCGGATGGCGTGGCAGGCGGTATCCGATTTCGTGTGCGCGCCGGACGCATCGCAGCTTGGCGCTGCGGCGGCGTGGGATCGCGCCAAGGCATTCCTGGCAAGCTGCGCGCCCGCCGACCGCACCTTGCGCGGCTTGGCGCTGGCCCATACGGATCAGCAACGTTTCGCGGCCCAGATGGGTGCCACATACGCCGCCGTTCAGGCGATACTGGCCGGTTTGCACGAAGACGATGCTGGATAGTCTTCAGCCGGCTGTGGACATGACCGTAAGTTGGCGTGGACGCAACGTCGTGGTGCTGTCCCCCACACCGACATACCCGCTCGACGCGGGCAATCGCCGCCGCGTCTTCCACCTGACCACTTCGCTCCGAGACCTCGGCGCGCGGATCATCTTTGTCCATTACCCCAGCGAGAGCGAATGGCGCACGGGCGTGCCGATGGACTCCGTCTCCGCGATGTCGGCGCAGTGGGACGAGTACTACACGGTCCCAGTTACCGTGCCGCTGCATCCCAACGCAATTGCGGGAGATCATCTCGCCGACGAATGGTGGGATCCGGCGATCGCCGACATGCTCGCCTGGGTTTTCCGCACACACGTGGTCGATGTGCTGCTGGTCAACTATACTTGGCTGACCCGTGCGTTCGAGAGCTGCCCAATTGGCATGCTGCGTGTGTTGGACACACATGACCGTTTTTCTGGCCGGCGCGAATTGCTGGCGTCGGCTGGTATCGGCCCGGAATTCTTCCACACCACGGAAGCGGAGGAGCGAAAGGCGCTCGCTCGCGCCCACGTAATCTGGTCGATCAAGCCACAGGAGGCAGAGTTTTTCGCCTCTCTTGGAATGAAGCACGTCGTGAACATGCCTTACTTCGAGCCGGTCGATAGGCCGCCGGTTTCGCGGGCAAGGCGGGAGGTGTTGCGGTTCGGCATGGTGGGCGCCGCGAACAGTGTCAACCTCGTGAACACCAAAGCGTTCCTTGCCGCCATCCGCGCCTATGTCGCGCGTACCTTGTTGCCATGTGAGATCGTTATCGCTGGCGGCATCTGCGCGCTTCTCGACCCGCCGGACGTGCCCTGGATACACGTGCTCGGGCGCCTGCCGGATCTGACGAGCTTCTATGAATACGTGGACGTGGTGGTCGCACCCATCTTGGTATCGACCGGCCTCAAGATCAAGGTTGGCGAAGCCCTATGCCAAGGCAAGGCAGTCGTGGCGCTGGCGCACGCCTTCGAGGGCTATCCGGCGCGCCATCCGTTTCATACGTTGTCCTCGCTGGACGAAATGATGGGGGCGTTGCGGTGTATCGTGAACGAACCGTCTCTCGTCGATAGGTTGGAGCATCTTTCGACGGTTATCGTGCGCGACCTTCAGGCCGAACTCGCATACGGCCTCGCCTACACGGTCGCCGAACTTGAGCGCGTGCCGCCCTGCGTGTGCGTTGTCATCCGACTGGAAGATCTGTTCGAGGGCTCCATGGTCCTCGACCACCTCCTGGAGACTGCCGACTATGTCGGTAATCTCACGGATTTCAGCGTTTTTGTGGATGGCGGCGTGGACGACGATTGGGACGCTGCGCCACTGTATCACTTGGCGTGTTTCGGCTGCTTGATCCTCGCGCCACATCCCGACCAGGCGAGGATAGATCGCCGGTTGCGCGAGATCGGCCTTAGCCGCGCGCGATGGTTGTCGTTGACCGCGCTGACACGCACGCCGCAGATCGCATTTTGGTTCGCCTCCGCCCGCCATAAGTGGGACCTGCCCGCAATTCCCATTCCCACCCGCGCCTACATCAACCTCGATCTGGCAGTTTTGGGTTCGGCCGAGTCCGATTTGCCAAGGATGCAGTCGCTGCTGACCGCAAGCTTCCACGAGGTCGTCACCATGTCGCGCCGAGGCCTCCTCGCCTACGGCGGCAAGCACGGGACATGGACCCATCGTGTGCCGAGTTTCTGGCGTGGGGAGCGAAGCCAGGCCCTGGCGCGGCTCCGGACAGGACCACGCGAAAGCATCGTGATCCTGGCCGATTCAGTGGACGACCCGCTGCTTGGACTGACTTGGTCGGTGGTATCCCGCCTGTCGGCACGCCTCATCCAGGTGGTGGTTGCGCGACAGCCAGCGCGTGGTTTTGAAATCGAAGGCGTTATGCCGGGAGCGGTGTTGCTGCCTCTGGTCCATTGTTTTGCCGAGCAGGGCGTCGGCCCTATGCTGGTGATCGACATCTCCAGCGATCCCCAGATGGAGTGCGCGCGCGAGATCATCGATCGTTCGGATCTTCCGTGCCTTACGTTGTTCTCAGACCAGATCGGGTTGCCGGAATATTCCTCGGTCGATCGCGGTGTCGCTCCGGCGATCGCATCCGGCCTGTCCGCATCGACCGCGCTGCTGGCCGAAATGCTGTCGTCCGCAACCATGGCATCGACCCTCGCGGCGGAGCGCGCGCGAGCGGGAAACTATCGCAACGATGCCGGCTGGGCCTTGATTTGGACCGAGATGAAAGAACTTGCTCAATCGATGACAGAATCGGTCACAGGGCATTATCAAGAAAGTGGAACGGCAGCATGACCGAAATCGTAGACCTTCCACCCGGCAAAATCGCTCTTGAAGCGGCCGGGGTCGTGCTCGGTGAGCACTACGAGGAACTGATCGACATGCTGGCCGATCATATGGTGAAGCCGGGAGGCGTGGCTATCGACGGAGGCGCCAATGGCGGCCGCCACACGATCCCACTCGCCCGGCGGGTGCGGCCCGATGGTATCGTCCATGCGTTTGAGCCACAAGCCGATGTCGTGGAGGCCAATCGCGGATGGGCCAGACATGACGGAGTCGAGGATGTGGTCCGGTATCACGTGGTGGGGTTGTTCGATATCGACGGAGATGCGGAGTTCATTCGCAACACCACCAGCCCCGCTTTCTCATCCCTGCGCTTCACCCCAGTTGGGATGGAGACCGAAAAAGTGGTCGTGCCGCTCCGGCGCCTCGACGATCTTTTGCCTGATGTCCGTGTGGATTTCATCAAGATGGATGTGGAGGGTGCCGAGTACTCGGCATTCCGTGGCGCCGAGGCGCTGATTGCGCGCGGCAAGCCATTCATCGTGTTCGAGAACGCTCTCGAATGGGCTGGGACATGCTTCGGGTATACGCGCGACGATTTCTTCGCGCTGTTCGCCCGGCTGAAGTTGGAATTGTTCGACGCCTTCGGTCGTCGTTTTACCGCCGCCGAATGGGACAACCCCGATGTAGGCTGGTATTTCTGCGCCTTTCCTGCGAGCCGCGTTGAGCCGGCTATATTTCAGGAGTGGGTTCAGGCCTTCTGGCGCGACCGACTCGCGGCGGTCACACCCCCGGCTTGAGCCGAAGCAGGAGGTCGTTTACGCGCGGCGCCGGCAACCCGATCGGGATTAGCCAGCCGGCGCCGGCCCGCTTGATGCGTTCCGCCTGCGCGCCGATATCGAACGCCGCCACCTGCAATCCTCCGCGCCACAAGGTGGACAACGCATAGCACCATGTTTCCGGCCATACAGAGGGAATGAAGCCGAGCGCCGCGTTCTGCGCGGTCACCATGCCGACCCCTTCGGCTTCCTCGTAGCGGCCCGTAACGAACGCCCGCCCGGTGTCAAGCAGCCGTCCGTCGTCGGCGGTATGGCCGACCACGACGAACTCAATCGCGAGATCGCGCCGCGCCGCATCGCGGGCGCAGGCGAGCAGGACGTCGTAGCCTTTGTCATAGCCAATGGCACCGGCGACGACGATCTTGGTCCGCCCTTTCGCCGAGGTCACGGCGGGCAAACGAGCCATGGCCAGGGCGCTGAACAGCGTGGTGTCGTCTTCCCACGGACGAACACTTGGCCGCGCGAAAGGGAAATGCCGCTGTATCCGCTTGGCGGCGTCCTGTGAGGGCGCGATGATCTCGCGCGCGCTGCGAAGTAAGCCGGTGGAGCGTTCGCGCAACGCCGCCACCCCAATGGGGTCGTGGATGCGACTGCCGAGATCGGCCACGCAGGCGATGCACTCCTCGACCCGTGCCGGTTCGCCGCAGTACTTCTCCCCATGGCTCACAAGCGTCACGCGCGGGCACCACAGCGCGTAATCGTGGATATAGATGTCAAGTTCAACGTCCAGATGCCGAGCTAGATCGAGCATGGCAGGCGCGTGGCCGAGCAGGTGATGCAGTTCCACGGATTGTGGGCGGCCCTCGGCCAACAACCCAACCATCGCGTCAAGCTCGGCGGGAAGGGTAAAGTCTAGATTGTAAAATTCAGTGTTGGTGCCGTCTGTGATCCGGCAGGTCGTCGCGTCCGCGCCGGGACGAACCACCACCGGTCGCCGGCCTTCGGCACGAATCGCGTCGCAGCGTTCCTGCACATGGCGTGTGACGCCGCCGCCCTTGTCGTGGGTGATCAGCACC
>JANXXW010000514.1 GCA_025350425.1 Rhodospirillales bacterium | reverse complement strand
CGCCCAAGCAGCATTTTGAACTCGGCGAAGCGCTCGGGATGATGGATTTCGAGCTCGCCGGCAAAATTTCTGGCGCCCGCTTTACCATTTTACGCGGCGCGCTGGCGCGGATGGAACGGGCGTTGGGCCAGTTCATGCTCGATCTGCACACGCGCGAGCATGGCTACGAGGAGGTCTCGGTGCCGCTGCTGGTCAACAGCGCCGCTTTCTTTGGCACCGGGCAACTGCCGAAATTTTCCGAGGATTCGTTCCAGACCACGGACGGGCGCTGGCTGATACCGACCGCTGAGGTGCCACTCACAAACATGGTGTCGGGCGACATCCTGCCCGAGAAGCACCTGCCCATCCGGCTGACCGCACTGACCGACTGCTTCCGCAGTGAGGCCGGTTCCGCCGGGCGCGACACGCGCGGCATGTTGCGCCAGCACCAGTTCCGCAAGGTCGAGATGGTGTCCATCGCCCATCCCGAAGCGAGCGAGGCCGAGCACGAGCGTATGACCATCTGCGCCGAACGGGTGCTCGAACTGCTGCAACTGCCGTTCCGGCGCATGTTGCTGTGCGCCGGCGATACCGGGTTCGGCGCAACCAAGACGTTCGACCTGGAAGTGTGGCTGCCGGGGCAGCAGGCGTGGCGCGAGATCAGCAGTTGTTCGAACACGATGGAGTTCCAGGCACGACGCATGAACGCGCGGTTCCGCCCGGCTGACGGCCGCGGCGTGGCGCATGTGCATACGCTGAACGGCTCCGGCGTGGCCGTGGGCCGCGCGCTGATCGCGGTCATGGAGAACCACCAGCAGGCCGACGGCTCGATCATGGTGCCGGAAATCCTGCGCCCATGGATGGGCGGCCTGGAGCGAGTTGCTGCCGCTTAACGCGATCTTCATTTTGGAGTGGTGAAGTAGCGCCTCAACTTCAGGCGTGACCCGATGCCTTTCGGCAACATTGGAAGCGTTCGCACGGGGTGGCGTTTCCCCGGTCTGCCGCTGAACGTGCGGCTCGTGCTGCTCGGCGCCGTCACCATCGTTCTGGCCGTGGGGTTTTCGGCAGGCGTAATCCTTCGCGAGGTGCGGCAGACCATGGTGGGGTATGCCGAGCGCGAGCTGGACGCTGATATGCGGCTGGCCTGGATGCTGGTGGGGGCTCCGGCGGTCCATTTCTCGCTGGAGGACGGCTGGCTGCACGCCGGCTACGCGGTCCTGAACGACAATAACGGCATCGTCGACCAGATCCGCACCGTCGTGGGTGGCACCGCGTCCATCTTCATCGGCGATACCGGGACCGCGACCAACATACGCCTGCCCAACGGGAAGCGCGCACTGGGAACCAAGCTGCCGCCCGGCCCGATCTATGACGCGGTGCTGCGGGACGGCAAACCTTACCGGGGTGACGCCGACATCCTGGGCCAGCCGTTCCTGACCGCTTACGACCCGATCAAGACGCCGGACGGTGAGGTGATCGGGATGCTCTATGTCGGGGTGGCGAAATCCGAATATCTGGCGCTGCTTGACCGGCTGGGATGGGATGGCGCGCGCACCAGCTTCCTGGTCATCGTGGCGGGTGTGCTGGCGCTCGGGCTGGCCACCTGGGGAACCATGCGGGCACTCGACCGGCTGCGGGCGGCAATGGCGATGCTGGCCCGGCAAGAGTTCGAGATCGCGATTCCCGGAACGGCGCGCGGTGACGAGATCGGCGCCATGGCGCGGACGGTCGACGGCTTCCGGACCGGACTCCTGGAAGCCGAGCGCGAGCAGGCCCAGGCCGGCCGGGTCGAGGCGCGGGCGAGGGAGGGCCGGCATGCCGACATGCAACGCCTAGCCGAACGCCTGCATTCCAGCGTCGGCAGTGCGCTCTCGGCGGTCAGTTCGGCCGCGACATCGTTGAACGACACCGCCGAGACGATGTCCGGAAGCGCCGATGAGGCAGGGCGGCGGGTGGCCGCCGTCATGGTCGCGGCCGACACCGCCAGCGCCGCCGTGGACGGCGTGGCCGCGTCGGCGGCGCAGCTGACGGCTGCGATCGAGGAGATCGGTGCCCAGGCTTCCCGCTCGGCTACGATCGTCGGCAAGGCAGTGGCAGAGGCACGGCATACCGACGCCATCGTAAGGGCGCTCGCGCGGGGCGCCGAGAAGATCGGCGCGGTGGTTGGCCTGATCGACTCGGTCGCGGGGCAGACCAACTTGCTTGCGCTCAATGCCACCATCGAGGCGGCGCGCGCCGGCGAGGCCGGACGTGGCTTTTCGGTGGTGGCCAGCGAGGTAAAGAGCCTGGCCCAGCAGACCGCCCGCGCAACCGAGGAAATCCGTGACCAGATCGCCCAGATCCAGGGCGCCACGGAGGAAGCGGTGGCCGCGATCCAGCGCATCACCCAGACCATCGCCGAACTGAGCGACGTGGCCTCCGGCATGGCCAGCGCGGTGGGGCGGCAGAACAAGGCGACCGGCGAGATCGCCCGCAACCTGCGCCAGACCGCCGTCAGCACCGAAGCCGTGACCATCCACATCGCCGGCGTCAGCCGTGCCGCCAACGACACGGGAGAGGCGGCCGTGCGGGTGCTGGCCGCCGCCGCCGCCCTTTCACGCGAATCGATGCGGCTGTCGGGCGAAATGAAAGAATTCGTCGCCGACGTCCGCGCGGCCTGAGCGCTCCATCCCGATCTCGCGGGTTGGCCCGATCTCGCGGGTTGGAGCGTCGTTCGATCTGGTTCTAAGGTCCGGCATGGGGACATTCTCATGACGCAATATTTCGCCGTGATCGGCCTGGATCACCGCCACATCTACGACCTGACGGCGGGCCTGATCGACGCCGGCCTCGAATGTGCCGGCTACTGGCCGGAAACCAGCGACCTCCGCGTGCTGGAAGGCTTCCGCAAGCGGTTCCCGGACGTGCTGGAAGTGCGCGACCGGTTCGAGCTGATGGAGAATCCCGGTATCGGGATTGCCGTGATCGCCGCCGTTCCCTGCGACCGCGCCGAGTTCGCGATCGACGCCATGAGCCGAGGCATGGACGTGATGGTGGACAAGCCGGGCGCCACGAGTTTCGAGCAGCTTGCCGTACTCGAGCGCACTGTGGCCGAGACCAGGCGCATCTTCTCGGTGTGCTTCAGCGAACGCTTCCTCACCCCTTCCACGGAAGTGGCGCTTCGCATGGTGCGCGACGGTGCGATCGGCCGAGTGATACAGACCGTCGGGCTCGGGCCGCATCGGCTGAACCGGGCGATCCGGCCCGGCTGGTTCTGGAAGCAGGAGGCGCATGGCGGCATCCTGGTGGACATCGCCAGCCACCAGATCGACCAGTTCATCGTGTTCACCGGCTCCGAGCGGCCAGAAATCGTCCACTCCAGCGTGGGCAGTTTCGGCGGCATCCCCGGCTTCGACGATTTCGGCGAGATATCGCTGCGCGGCGAGGGCGCCTCCGGCTACGTGCGCGTCGATTGGTTCACTGCCGACGGGCTGCCCGCATGGGGCGACGGGCGACTGACGATTCTTGGCACCGAGGGCACCATCGAACTGCGGAAATACGTGGACATCGCCGGCCGCTCCGGCACCGACCACCTGTTCCTGGTAAATCGCCACGGTGCCCGGCATGTCGATTGCGCGGGCGAGAAGCTGTCCTACTTCCGCGCCTTCGCGCACGATGTGAAGCACCGCGCCCAGACCGCCATGCCGCAATCCCACGTCTTCACCGTCTGCCGCCTGGCGCTCGAAGCCCAGGCTCGCGCGGTCCGTATCGCCTGAGCGACGCGGCATGAAGCGGATCGGCATCGCCGTCATCGGCCTCGGTCCCGCCGCGGAGCCGCATGCCAAAAGCCTGATCGACCTCGCGCACCGCGTCGATGTGCGATGGGCCGCAACCCGAAGCGAGGCAAGGTTACGCGCGTTCGCCGCCCGTGCGCCGTTCCCGCTCACCACCGACATCGACATGGCCATCAACGATCCCGCCGTGGCCGTGGTGATGGTCTTGACCCCGCCCGGCGCGCACGGGGACATCGCCGCCCGCGCGTTTGCCGCCGGCAAGCACGTGCTGGTCGAGAAGCCCCTCGCGCTGACCACGGCGGACGCCGAGAAGCTGGTCGCCGCTGGCCGCGCCTCCGGCCGCCGCCTGGGAGTGGTGCTGCAGCAGCGATTCCGCGAAGGCGCCGTCAAGCTGGGCGCAATCGCTGCCAGCGGCCGCTTGGGCGCCGTGGTGGCGG
>JANXXW010000505.1 GCA_025350425.1 Rhodospirillales bacterium | reverse complement strand
TGCATCTTGTTGAGCATCGTCAGCACCGTGCCGTCGGCCAGCACTACCTCCAGCCCGCGCACCAGTTCGCGCGTCATACCGTAGCGCAGCACTCTCACGCCGCCCGCGTTGGTCGAGACGTTGCCGCCGATCATGCAGCTGCCCCGGCTGCCGATATCGAGCGGGAACAGCAGCCCGGCCATGTCAGCCGCCTCCTGGATCGCCTGCATCGTCACGCCGGCCTGCACCGTGATGGTGGACGAGGCCGGGTCGATCTCCTCGATTTGCCGCATCCCGGCCATGGACAGCGCGATGCATCCGGGGATGGGCGTGGCCCCGCCGGCCAAACCGGTCAGCCCGCCTTGCGGCACCACCGGCACGCCATGGGCATGGCACACGCGCAACACGGCAGCGACTTCTTCGGTGGTGCGCGGGCTGGCCACCGCGCGCGGCCCGTCGGCGGGCGAGACCTTCACGACCCAGTCGCCGAGATGTTTGGGCTCGATTTCGTTGCCGGTCATCAAGCCGTTGGGGCCGAGGCAGGCGCGCAATGCGTCGAGCAGGCCGATGTCGGCATCGAGGAAGGGGGCGTTCATCACATATGCTCCGGCAGCCAGGTCGAGAGGATCGGGAAGGCGATCAGGATCGCGAGGCGGATGATATCGGTGATCACGAACGGAATTACGCCGACGAAAATGGTGCCGATCTTCACGTCCTGTACCACGCTTTTGATGACGAACACGTTCATACCAACCGGCGGATGGATCAGCCCCAGTTCCACGGTCATCACGATGATGATGCCGAACCAGATCGGGTCGAATCCCAGCGCCGTGATCACGGGGTAGATGATCGGGATGGTGAGGATGACCATCGCCATGGCGTCCATCACGCAACCGAGGATCAGGTACATCAGCATGATAACCATCAGCACGCCGTAGCGGCCGAGCCCCAGGCCGGTCAGGAACTCCGTCACGTGCTGCGGGGTCTGGGTGATGGTCAGGAAGTAGCCGAACAGCAGTGCCCCGATCAGGATGGTGAAGATCGCCGCACTGGTGCGAACGGCGCGCAGCAGGCACTCCATGAACAAGTGGGGGGACATGCGCCCCCGCACGACCGCGATCAGGAACGCGCCGCCTGCGCCCATGGCGGCCGCCTCGGTCGGCGTGAACGCACCGCCGTACATGCCGCCGATCACGAACAGAAACAGGAGCGTGATCGCCCAAACGCCCTTGACCGCCTGGAAGCGCTCCGCCCAGGTGTTGCGCGGCCCGGCCGGCAGGAAACGCGGCTTGACCAGTCCGATGATGGTGATCGTGGCGATATACATGAATATCGCCAGCAGCCCCGGCACGATGCCCGCGATATACAGCCGTCCCACGTCCTGCTGCGTGATCAGGCTGTAAACCGCCAGTACCAGCGAGGGCGGCAGGATGGCGCCCAACGTGCCGCCGGCCGCGATCACGCCGGTGGAGAAGCTTTGCGGATAGCCGAATTTCCGCATCTCCGGATACGCGACCGCCGAGAACGTGGCCGCCGTCGCCACCGAAGAGCCCGAGATCGCGGCGAAACCCGCGCAGGCCGCGATCGTCGCCATTCCCAGCCCGCCCTTGCGATGGCCCAGGAAGCTGTTGGCGGCGTGAAACAACTCGCTGCTCATGCCGGAGGCGGAGGCGATGGTGCCCATCAGCAGGAACATCGGGATGACCGCGAACCCGACATCGGTCGCGGTGCGGATCGGTGACTGCGCCAGCAGCTTCATTGCCGGGTCCATGCCGGTCATGGCGGCGAAGCCGAGCACGCCCACTGCCCCCATCGCGAGCCCGATCGGGAACCGCAGGAGCATAAGCGTGAACAGGGCGATGAAGCCCAGTAGCGCGACGTAGGAGGGGTCCATGGCCTAGTGGCTCACGCCGATCGACGCCGGTCCGGTCGGCAGCGGCGCTCGGATTTGCCGCGCGAACCTTACCAGCAGGAGCAGCACCGAACCGCCGAGCCCAACCCAGGCCAGCAGATAAAACGGCCACACCGGCAGCCGCAGGTCGTAGGTCGCCTCGTGCGAGCCGTAGACGTCCATCACCTTGTCCGCCATTGCCCAGGCGAAGGCGGCCATACAGACGATGGTGAACAGGCTGGCCAGGATGTCGAGGAACCATTTTCCGCGCGGTGGAAGCGTGTTCCAGAACAGCTCCACCGTGATGTGGTCGCCCCGATACCCCGTCACTGCGATGCCCCAGAAGATCAGGATGCCAAGGAAATTGCGCGATAGATCGTAGGCGTCCGGGATCGACCACGCGAACACGTAGCGCAACACCACCGACACGAAAGTGAGCGCGGTCACGAACGCGAGGAAACCGCCCGCGAGCCGCTCGGCGCCGCCGATCAGGCGGTCGATCATGCCGGCCGGCCTACTCAGTAGGCGGCCTTGTAGGTGCCCAACTGGTCCTGCAGCTCCTTGAACACCTGGTCGGGATCGCTTCCTGCCTTGCGCGCGCCATCGGCCCACGCCGCCTTCAATGGCTTGGCCGCGTTCTTCCACTCGTCGAGTTGGGCCGGCGTCAACTCGGTCAGCACCTGGCCGGGCTCGGCGCGCACCTTGGCGATGCCGGCATGTTCGAAATCGACCCAGGGCGAGGCGAAGCGGATCGCCCATTCCGTCGTGCAATGGTCGTCGACCGCCTTCTTCTGTGCCGGCGCCATCGCCTCGTATTTAGCCTTGTTCATCACCCAGACGAACGTCGTGACATAAATGGAAGCATCGATGTGGTATTTGGCTACCTTGTCGATCCCGAACAGCACCAGCGACCCCCACGGGAAATAGATGCCGTCCGCGACTCCGCGTTCCAGCAGGTCGCGCGAGCCGGGTGCCGAGGCCTGGATGTTGCTGCCGCCCATCAATGTCGTGTAGGCGCCCATCGTTGCGTCAGCGGGACGCAGCTTCAGCCCTTTCACATCAGCCGGCGTGGTGATCTGACGGCGGGAATGGATCGTGCTGCCGTCATTGATGAAGGCGAAACAGAAATGCACGTCTTTCATCTCCGTCGCGGCGTATTTGCGATACCACGCATCCAGCGCGCCGGTGCCGGTCTTGGCGTCGCCGAACAGGAAGGGCAGCTCGCCTGCCGCGATGATGGGGAAGCGGCCGGGCTGGTAGCCAGGATTGATGTAGGCGAGGTCGGCGATGCCGTCCCGGGCCATGTCGTAGTGATCGAACGCCTTGCCCAACTGCTCGGCCGGGAAGATGACCGAACTGATCGTGCCGCCGCTCTGTCTTTTGATGTCGTCCGCCCAGTCCTGGATCGCCTCTTGCAGAGGATGGGAGGGTGGCACCCAGTGCGATAGCTTTAACTGTACCGGTTTGTCCTGGGCCATGGCTGCGGCCGAAATCCCGGCCAGCGCCGCCATGGCAAGGCAGCCACGTACAGCCGATCGAACCACGTGGATGATTTTCATGGCCAAGCCCCCCGGAACGTTTCTTTATACGTCACTTCTTCGCGAGGCTGGCCCAAGCCCGGACTGGAAGCAAGCAGCCCCTGCTTGCCGGGCAGATCCGACTTGAGGACGTAAATAGAGACTTGCCCTCTGCTGAGCTATATACAGAAGCTGACGTTAACCCAGGCATCGCGTCGCCAGGAGCGGAGTAGATTTAGGTATGTCGAAGCTCGAAGCCCTGGAAGGCCTCGCGAAATTTCAACGGATGGCTGCATCCGGACCCCCGCCCCGCACGCGTGCGCGTCGGTTTCGGGTGCCCGGACTGGGCTTCATGCTGGTCGTGTTGCTGCCCACCCTGCTAACCGGCATCTACTATTTCGGCTTCGCGGCTGATCAGTATGTGAGCGAGGCCCGCTTCGTAGTTCGTAGTTCCAGCCGGCAGGCGCCAAGCGGCCTTGGGTCGTTGCTGAGCAATGTCGGGATAACGCGATCGCAGGACGACACTTACCCCGTCAATGACTTTATCATGTCGCGTGATGCAGCGAAGCTTCTGGTCAACCGCCAGGACCTCAAGGCAATCATGAGCCGTCCCGAGGCAGATGGCATCGCGCGTTTCCCGAATTTCTACTCGAAGGACACCTTCGAGGACCTGTTCAAGCGGTATAAGGACCTGGTCAATGTCACGCTCGATACTTCGTCGGGCATCAGCGAACTGACCGTCCGCGCCTTCCGCCCGCGGGATTCCGAGACGGTGGCGTTAGCCCTGCTGGGTGACGCCGAGGCACTCATCAACCGTATGAATGAGCGGGCGCGCCAGGACGCCATCATGGTGGCCCAGTCCGAGGTCGACCGATCCGAGAAGCGGGTGACCAACGTGCAGGCGGCATTGACGCAGTTCCGCATGCGCCAGAACACCATCGACCCGACCAAGTCCTCCACGGGCCTGCTCGAACTCGTCGGACGGCTCTCGCAAGAGAGTTCGTCCAGCAAGGCCCAACTATCCGAGCTTTTGCGGACGGCGCCGCAGAGCCCGCAAATCCCCGGGCTGCGCAACCGGGTTGGCGCGCTAGACCGCCAGATCGTCGAGGAACAGCGCAAGATTGTCGGCGACAACAACTCGATCGCAACCACCCTGGGCGATTACGAACGTCTGTTGCTCAGCCGCGAATTCGCGGACAAGTCCCTGTCGTCGGCGATCGGTTCGCTTGAAAGCGCCCGCGTCGAGGCGCAGCGTCAGCAGCTATATTTGGAACGCGTCGTCGAGCCGAACCTTGCCGATGCGGCGCTTTATCCGAAACGGATCACATCGACGGCGACCGTGCTGCTTGCCTGCCTGTTGATCTATGGCATCGGATGGCTGCTCCTGGCCGGCGTTCGCGAACACACGGCTGCATAATCGTGTCGCGCTTGGCCTTACGGTTG
>JANXXW010000480.1 GCA_025350425.1 Rhodospirillales bacterium | reverse complement strand
GCCTCTTGGTGCGGTTGGAGAACGGCACCAAGGAGGTGTTCGACGGCGTTGTGGTCGCTACCGGCCATCAGAGCATCCCTCGCCACCCGCCCGAAATAGCTGATTTCACCGGCGAGTACCTGCACGCACATGCCTACCGCGTACCGGAACAGTTCACCGGCAAGCGCGTCATGGTGATCGGTCCTGGCAATAGCGGCGTGGATATCGCCGCCGACATATGCACTGTGACGGCACGCACCGTGCTATGCGCCCGCTCGCCTGTGCTCATCATGCCACGCATGATGTTCGGCGTGCCCAACTCCCGCACGCTAGGTAAAATCGAGAAGCCTTGGGTGCCTTGGGCATTTCGTATCTGGGCGCGCGCGTTCCTGACCCGCATGTTCCATGGCAGCATGGAACAATGGGGCTTTCGCACACCAAAGACCCGCACCCACCCGATCAGCCATCCCACCTTGATCTCGCATATCGCGTGGGAGCGGGTGGTCGTGAAGCCGGGTATCAAGTCGATTGCGGGCCTGGAAGTCACGTTCGTGGACGGATCCACCGAGACGTTCGACAGCATCATCGCGGCGACGGGCTATGTCACTCAATTCCCATACTTGCCGGCCGGGACCTCACCGTTGTCTGGGACGCGGCTTGATCTCTACAACCGCATCGTCCACCCCTCGCTGCCGGGCGTGTATTTCATCGGATTCTTCGACGTAAGCGGCGGTAGCAACATTCGCATGATGGACGATCAGGCCGAGTATATCGCGGGCATCGCCACCGGCACTGTCAGGCTGCCAACGCGCGAGGCTATGCTGGCTGCGATCGCCGAGGACCACGCGTTCGCGGCCAAACAATTTCCGGACAGCCCCCGCTACGGACTGGAACTCGATCCTTACCGATACCGCCAGCGGCTGGCTCAGAACTGAGCCCCACCGCTACACCCGGCCGAGGGGGAAGGCGAGAACACCGTAGAGGACGGTTTTATGCGCATGTTGATGAACCCGATACGCCACGCTGGATATGCTGATCCGACAATCCGACCATGACGCCAAAGGAGACACTCCAATGTCCATGACGACAAATCCACAATCCATTGCCGATATGCCAGCGCAACACCCACATTCGCCCGTAACGCCGGCTCAGGCGCGCGGCCGATTCTTCAACACCGGCAACGCCTTCAACGTGATTCTGCCGCCGGTACCGGATCACATCTTCACCAGCGAGCCTATCGCTGCGCTGGACCCGAACACACCGACCGGCTTCACCGTCTGCGACATTTCCGATCAACTCGGCTCCCCCTTCCCGGCCACGACGCCGTTGGTGCTGGTCCGCTACGCCCGCATCCGCGCCGGTGAGAGCCTGCAAACCGATTTCGTCGCCAGCGGGATGTTTTACTACGTCATTGCTGGACACGGCACGACGGATGGTGCCGGCACCAGCATCGCCTGGGCTCCGGGCGACGTGCTCGTGCTGCCCGGCGGTGTGGCGTTCACGCACTCTGCGGGCCATACCGATGCTGTGCTCTGGGTCGTCAGCAACGAACCACAACTTGCGTTCGAGAACCTTCGCGCACCCACGGCAGACAACTCAGTCACCGATATCGTGCATTTTACAGCCGATGAAATCGCGCGTCAGATCGAGCTTATCTATCAGGTCGGCCGCGACGAGGGGATTGCCGGTTCCGCGTTGATCTTTTCGGCGCAACGTCAGGAGGCGACACGCAACATCCTACCGACGTTAACGCTGGCGATGAACACGCTACCCGGCGGCACCGTGCAACGACCGCACCGGCACAACGCGGTCGCCGTCAGCCTCGTCATCAAGGGCGACCGTTGTTTCTCGGTCATGGACGGGAAGCGGAAGGACTGGGCTCCGTGGGCCACCACCATCACGCCGCCCGTCAGCGTGCATTCGCATCATAATGGGGGCAACGATCAGGCCATGTTCCTGATCGTCCAGGATGGCGGGATTTTCTATCATACCCGAGCCATGGGCTTCGAGTTCACGGAACAACCTGGATGAGCGCCCCCACCCCATCCAACGTCCCTGTCCTGCAGCATCCCACGCCCAACGCCGAATGGCTGGCCAAGCTGTCGGAGGATATCATCGATCCGGGCCAACCGATCATCGACCCGCACCATCATCTATGGGACAGGAACGGCGGGTATTTCCTGGACGAACTGCTGGTCGACCTGAATTCGGGTCATAAGATTGTGTCCACGGTCTTCCTCCAGTGCGCGTACGGCTATCGCATCGGTGGACCAGAAGCCCTGCGTCCAGTGGGCGAAACCGAGTTTGTCGCCGGGATCGCCGACGAGGCGAAGCGGCGCGGATGTACGATCAAGGTGTGCGAAGGCATCGTCGGCCATGCCGACCTGATGCTGGGCGACGACGTGGTGCCGGTATTGGAAGCGCACATCGCAGCGGCAGGTGGACGGTTCCGGGGCATCCGGCACCTGACCGCACGCAGCGAATTCTTTATGGCAAGCATCGCGCCGCCCCCGCCAGCGCGCATGATGGCCGATCCCATATTTCATGCCGGGTTCGCGCATCTGAAAAAGTTCGGCCTCAGCTACGACTCATGGCTGTATCACACCCAGATCGACGAGTTGACCGCGTTGGCACAAACGTTTCCCGACACGCCGATTATTCTCAACCACGTCGGCGGGCCACTTGGGATCGGTCCCTATGCCGGCAAGCGGGACGAGGTGTTTACCGGATGGCGCGAGTTGATGCGGCGTTTGGCGGGGTGTCCGAATACCTCGGTGAAGCTTGGTGGCCTGGCGATGCTGACAGCCGGCTTTGGGTTTCACGAGCGGCCCATGCCGCCGAGTTCGGCCGAGTTGGAAACTGCATGGCGTCCGATCATCGACACGTGCATCGAGCTGTTCGGTCCGTCGCGCTGCATGTTCGAAAGCAACTTTCCCGTGGACAAGGCCATGTGCAGCTATGCGGTGTTGTGGAACGCATTCAAGCGTCTGGCCCAGCATCACTCGCCCGACGACAAGGCGGCGCTGCTCCACAACACCGCTTCGCGCGTCTATCAACTTTCAAGCTGATAACCGAACGTCCGAGGAACAGATAACAATATGGTTGCACTTACGAGACGCGGTACGATCGCGGCACTTGCGGCTTCCGCGCTGGCCAAGCCAGCGTTGCTTCGCGCCCAGACCACCTCCGCCCCGATCTCCGTCGGGTTACTGAGCGATGTCGGCGGTCCCTACAAGGAAGTAGGAGGTCCCGGCAGCCGGCTCGCCGCAGAGATGGCGGTGGTGGATTTCGGTGGCGCGCTGCTTGATCGACCAGTGCAGATTTTGCAGATAGACGACCAGAACAAGGCCGACCTTGCCAGCGCGCAGGCGCGTCAATGGATCGACGACCAGGGCGTCAGCGTTCTTGTGGATGGCGGCGGGTCATCTGCGGGGCTCGCAATCCAGCAGGTCACCCGCGAACGCAAGCGTATCTACCTCATGACGACACCAACTTCGACCGTGCTGATCGGCAAGCAATGCTCACCGTACGGGTTCCAGTTTGCCGCCGACACCTATGCGCTCGCCAAGGGTGTCGGTGGTGAGCTGTCCAAAACTGGGAACAACACCTGGTTTTTCATCACCGCCGACTATGAGTTCGGCACTTCGCTACAAGCCAACACGGAAGACTTTATCCTCAAGGCTGGCGGTAAGGTTCTGGGCAGCGCCCGCGCACCGCTCGGGACAACCGACTTCTCCGCATACCTGCTTCAAGCGCAGGCATCGGGCGCCAAGGTGATCGGCCTCGCGAATGCCGGGACGGACTTGCAGAACTGCGTCAAGCAGGCTGCCGAGTTTGGGATCGTCAAGAACGGCCAGCTTTTGGCAACGCTGCTGATGATGATCTCCGATATTCTGGCGCTCGGCCAGGACGTGTGCCAGGGCCTAGTATTGTGTAATTCGTTCTACTGCAATCAATCGTCTGAGACACAGGCCTGGACGGATCGTTACGCGGCGAAGATGGGCAAACCACCAACCGAATACAATGCGGCGGCCTATGCCGCCGTCATGCACTGGATGAAATCCGCCCAAGCAGCAAATACGCTCGATGCGGATACGGTGGCGGCGAAGATGCGGGAGTTGCCGATCAATGATTTCTACAACAGCGACATACGTATCCAGGCGAATGGCTGCGTGCCGCATAAGATGTATGTGTGGAAGGTGAAGCCGGTGAGCGAGGCCAAGCGCAAATGGGATATCTACAATCTCGTATCCGCTATCCCCAGTCCAGACGCCTACGCACCACCCGCGACCTTCGGCTGTCCACTGGTTCGCGCTTAGATATCACCGGGATTGCCGGCGCCCCCATAGGGTGCGGCAATCCCGGGATCTGATGCTTCAGCCGCCCACCGCGGAGGCGGGGATGCCGGAGTTCGGCCGCAGTGGTATCTTGAACAACGCGCTAGCGTTCTGCCCCAGCATCCGACGACGACGCTCAATCGGAAAGTTCACCGGAACCGACCGATACGGAGAGTCGAAGTCCCAATGGGGATAATCCGACGAGAACATCAGGTGGTCACCAAAACCTGACTCCTCGAACATCTGGTAGACTGACTCGGTGTCGCCTGTCCGCTCCGGTTCCTCGATCGGTTGCGTGGTGAACCAGATATGGTCACGCATGTATTCGGACGGCTTGCGGGCGAGGTGCGGCACCTCGTCGCGTAGCTTGCTGTACGCTGAGTCGAGGCGCCACGAATACGGCACCGCCCATGACCACCCAAGTTCGATCAACGCGACTTTCAGGGTTGGGAACCGGTCGAACACACCCTCGAAAATCAGGCTTGGCACCAACGTCATCGGCAGGGATGCGAAGTTCATATGCATCTCGCCGTAGAAATTCGTATTGCCGGCACCCGTGATTTGCCGACCCATGCCGGGAACATGGAATGTGACGGGGATATCGTAATGCGTGCAGGCCTCGAAAATGTCCCAGTACCGTTGCCGGCCCATCGGCTCCTGACCCGCAGGAGACATCAACACCGAGACGAAGCGGTCGCCGTATTCGCCTTCCTTGCAGCGCCGGATCTCGTCCACGACATTTGGCATGTCGCGCGGCACGACGATGGCGGCGTGGTAACGCGGATCGGCAGCCATCCAGGTGTAGGCGAGGGCGTTGTTGAAGGCTCGCGCAAGCTCCTTCGACAGATCCTCTGGCATGTTGCCGCCAGAATTGAGGATGTAGGATTGCGGGCAGGTGAGGATTGCCGCCGTCATATCGAAGGCATCGAGCACCTGTTCACGCGCCCAGAGCGGATCGATGCCGACGCGGTCGTTCTTCAGCGCGTCGAGCCGATGCGTGAATTCGCGCTGCGCGGGTGCATACAAGCCGGAGTAGCTGTGCCCCATGCCGTATTTGGCGATGTAGTCGAGCCAGCGCCGGGACATGTGCTCGGACACCTGCTTGTCGGCCGGCGTCGGCATCGGATGGAAGTCCGCATCGATTATCGGCAGCAGCTCGGTTGATGCCATGGCTTGCGTCGGTGCGGTCGTCGGCGGCGTGATCGCGTTCATGCGTGCCTTCCTTCGGGTGAGTTGAACATCAAAGTCGGTACCAGCGCCGGGCTGTCTCCGCCATCACATTGGTCTGCATCGTATCGGACATCAGGCCCAACAGGACACTTAGATCGTCGGTATGCAGATGCGGGTAGTCGCTTGCATACATCAGCAGGTCCTCGGTGCCGAGCCAGCCTAGCAGGCGCTTCATCTGGTCTGGCGGACCCATATCGGCTGGGGCAATCGAAAAGCGGAAATGGTCGCGAATGATTTCGGAGGGGAGCCGGTCCACCCACGGGAACTCCCGGCGTAGGCCCTTCCACTTCTTGTTCAGGTTCCAGGCCCAGGTCGGCAGCCAGGTGAACCCGCCCTCAAGGATCGAGACCCGCAGTTCCGGGAACTTCTGAAACAGCCCCTCCACGATCATGCTGGTAAGCTGGGCGCCGAACACCTGCGACTCTTCCGCGTATTCCTCCACATACCAGGAGGCATAGCCGGTCGGTGTCGGACCGTGTTCCGCGAGCCCGCCCCAGTGCAGGCCGGCCACAAGCCCGTTGCGCTCGATCGCCTCGAACAACGGCCAGAACACGCGCTGCCCATAGAGGCGCTCGGATCGGACCGGGAGCAGGACCTGCACGAACCCGGGATGCCCGCCGATACGATCGATCTCCGCCGCAGCGGCCGCCGGGTCACGTGCCGGGATGACAAGCGAGGCCACCAGCCGGTCGTCCTTGTTCAGCCATTGATCGATGATCCAGTCGTTCACCGACCGCGCCATGACGATCGCCCAATCGGGGTGGCGCAGGCTGTCAATCGCGTAGTAGCAATTAAGGATCGCCCGATCGACCCGCCACGGATCGAGGATGTCGCGTCGCAACTGGCTGAGGTCGGAGGCCGGGACGGTTCCATCGGCCGGCCGCCATTCCGGGCGTGCCGTCGTCGCAAGTGCGGGCGGATAGGTGAGCGCCAAGCCAGCCGGGCCACGAAATCCGCGCTCCCTCGCAGCGTCCACCCAGACCTTGTCCTGATACGGAAACAGCGTGTCGAGGGATGGCACGACAGCGTGTACGTCACAGTCGATGACCGAGCCGGACCAAAACTGTTCGCGCGTCATGTCTTCAAGCAAAGCGGTGGTCATGGCGCGGGCTCCAGGCGGATGGCGGGCACGGCCCGGAGACTTACAACCAGGTACTCGTCCTCGATCTCGATGGGGACGGTTTCAGCAGTGTAGGGGCCAGGAACGCGCTCGGTGTCGCCACGCTCGACCGCTGCCGTCAGCGCCTCCGCCCCCTCTACGCCTACCGGGAACGGACGAACCCGCAATTTCGGGTTCCAGTAGGATTGGCCGGTCTTGATATCGAATTCCCAGTTGTGCCACGGGCAGGTCACGAACGCCCGATCCGGGTTGCCGCGCACGTCGCCCGGCATCGGCGAGAACACCTCGGTCACCACCTGTCCCTTGCACAAGGGACCGGCCAGATGCGGGCAGCGGTTCAGCAGGCCATAGAAACGTCCACCGAAGCGATACACGCCGATCTCGTGGCCACCAGCCGTAACCAACACGTGCCCGCCTTCAGGAATGCTTGATGGGCGGCCCACGATGAAGCGCTGAGGTTTGGACACCCGCTGTTCGGTCGGTTCAGCCATGTTTGTGTTCTCCCCGCCGCGCGTGGCACCGCGTAATCTATGAAATGGTAACCGCTGCTTCAAGCAACCGTTCGGCCGCGACCGAGCGGCCAAACTCAGTATAAACACGATTGCCATTCTTGTGAGTAGAATATAATACCAACTGATACCGGCGCTCAGACCGGACCCACGCGGGAGGGACCAAGGCCATGTCGCCGTTCGAGAAATCACTCGTGTGAGCGACGCCGCAATGCCGGCCGACGCGCTGCTCCGACCGAGATCGGTCGCCATCCTCGGCGCATCCAATCGCTCGCGCTGGTCGCACACTGCATTCGCCAACCTGTCGGAGGGTGGTTTCACAGGCCGACTGCATCTGGTGAACCGGCGGGGCGGCCTCGTCCATGGCCAAGTGGCGGCAGTGACCTGCGAGGCTATCGGCGAGCCCGTCGATCTCGGCGTCATCCTTGTACCCAGCGACGCCGTGATCGATGCGCTGCGCGATCTCGGCACGGTAGGCGCCCGCTCCGCTATCATCCTCACGTCCGGGTTTGCTGAGACAGGAGCCCAAGGTGCGGAGTTGCAGCGCGAACTGGCGAACGTCGCGCGCGGTTTGGGCATTCGGCTGCTCGGCCCGAACAGCCTCGGCTTCATCAACTTCGTCGATCGTGCGTTGGTCTGGACCACACCGGTGCGCGCGCCCAGCCGGGCCAACGGCGTCGCCATCATATCCCAAAGTGGCGCCACGGCGTTCTTCCTCGCCACCCTCGCGGCCCAGCAGGATGTCGGGCTCAGCCACGTCGTCTCGACCGGCAACGAAGCCGATCTCGACTGCGCCGCCTTCGCGATGACGCTGGCGAACAACCCCGCGACACGAGCGATCGCGCTGTTCATCGAGACGGTGCGCGAACCCGCCACCTTCCTGGCGGCGCTGCAGGCCGCCCGGGATGCGGGCAAGCCGGTCGTCATCCTCAAGGTCGGAGCGAGCGAGGTGACGGCGAAATCGGCCCTCGCGCATACCGGCGCTCTGGTCGGCGATGACCGTGTATTCGACGGGATGTGTCGCCAATTCGGCGCCATCCGCGTCCGCACCATCGAGGATCTGCTGGCGACCGCTGACATCGCGGCGCGCGCGGGAGCGCTTCGGCCAGGGGGACTCGGCATCGTGTCGAACTCCGGTGGCATTTGCGAGATCGCCGCCGACACCGCTCATGCGCGCGGGATTGCGCTACCGGAATTGTCCGAAACTGCCGCGAGCGCCTTGCGAGCCAATATTCCAGGCTTTGCCACCGCCCACAACCCGCTCGATCTCACCGGTGCGATCACGCCCAAACAGTGCGGCGCAGTGATGGACATCGTCGCGGCACAGCCCGGCATGGCGGCGGTGCTTTGCCCTTACTACGAGGTTCCCACGGTCGCGGAAGACATCAGCGAGCGGCTGACCGCATTGCATACCGCCTTCGCTCACAGCTTCGCCGCCGCTCCCGTACCGGGCTTCGTCGTGAGCTATACCGCGACCCACCTGACTGCGCTGTCACGCCAGATCGTCGCTGAGACCGGGTTGCCATACCTCGCCTGTGGCCTCGACCGCGCGATGACCGGCTTATCGGGCCTTATCGACTGGTCGGAACGGCTGCGCCACGCGCGACCTTCAATAGGGGACGCACCACGCAGGATCGCCGCTGACCGCCCTCGCACCGAGCATGCGGCTTTGCGTTGCCTCGCGTCATACGGTGTTCCAGTGGTGCCGATGGTTCTTGCCCATGACGCGGACGAGGCAGTGGCCGCCGCCCGCGCGCTTGACGGCCCAGTGGTGCTCAAGATCGCATCGGCCGACATCGGCCATAAAAGCGATATCGGTGGCGTCGTGCTGAACCTCGACGGCGAGGCCGCCGTATGCAACGCGTGGCAACGGATCATCGATGCCGCGCGACTTCATGCCCCAAATGCGGTGATCGACGGCGTGCTGGTGGCACCGATGCGCGAGCGCGGCATCGAGCTTTTCGTCGGCGTTTCGCGTGATGCCCAATGGGGGCCGGTGCTGGCCGTAGGCCTCGGCGGTATCTGGGTCGAAATGTTGCAGGACGTGGCGCTCTGCCTGTTGCCCGTGGACGCAGCCGAAATACGCCGCATGTTGACCGGCCTGCGTGGCGCGAAGCTGCTGGCGGGCAGCCGGGGCCTGCCGGCAGCCGATCTCGACGCGGTGGCGGACGCCGTCGCACGCATTGGCGATGCGGCACTCGGCCTCGGTTCGGATCTCGTGGCGCTGGACGTGAACCCTCTCTGGGTGCGCGGCGACCGCGTCGAGGCGCTAGACGCGCTTTGCGTCTGGCAAGGTGGAGATTAGCCATGCAGACGGATATTGCCCGCAAGCTCGGTTGCGACGTGCCGATCTTCGCCTTTTCGCACTGCCGCAACGTCGTGGCGGAAGTGACCAAGGCCGGCGGTTTCGGCGTCCTCGGC
>JANXXW010000432.1 GCA_025350425.1 Rhodospirillales bacterium | reverse complement strand
GGTGCTGGCGACCGGCATCGACGGCAGCGGGCGGTGGGAGATACCCGCCTTCGTGGCGGCCTCGGTGCCGCGCGAGGGATATTCGCACACCTCGGAGGAGATCGACTTCGCCGCACTCGCAGGCAAGCGCATCGGCGTGCTAGGGGCCGGCGCCTCGGCCTTCGACAACGCGGCCACGGCTCTGGAGGCCGGCGCCGGCCGGGTCGATCTGTGCCTGCGGCGGCGGGAGATCCCGCGCATCAACCCCTATCGCTGGATGGAGCAGGCGGGGTTTCTCGGCCACTACGCCGAATTGCCCGATCTGCTGCGCTGGCGCTTCATCCGCCACATCTTCGACCTCAACCAGCCGCCCCCGCAGGACACCTTCTGGCGCTGCCGGCGCCACGCCGGGTTCGCTTTCCACACCGCATGTCCCTGGACCGCCGCGCGCATGGACGGCGCAGACATCGTCATCACGACACCACGCGGAGATATGCGGTTTGACTATCTCATCGTCGCCACCGGCTTCCGGATCGACCTCTCGCTTCGCCCCGAACTCACGGCACTAGCCCCCCACATCGCCGTCTGGTCCGACCGCTTCACGCCCCCGCCGGGCGAAGCAAGCCCCCTCATCGCCACCCATCCCTACCTCGGCGACGCCTTCCAGTTCACCGAACGCACGCCCGGCGCCGCGCCCTATCTCGCCGACATCCACAACTTCACCTTCGGCGCCACGCCCAGCATGGGCCTCTCCGGCGCCTCCATCAGCGGCATGAAATATGGCGTCCGTCGCCTCGTGGCCGGGCTTGCGCGAGACCTGTTCCGCGCCGACGCCCAGGCGCAACTCCACAGCCTGCTGGCCTACGTGACACCTGAACTGACCAGCACGGAGCCGCCGCTCCCCTGATGACGACGCGCGTGGCACTCGGTACGCGCGTTCCCACATGAGCGTGATGAACGCTCGCTTCGGCTCCCTCGCCCTCCTCCTCCCCTATCTCCGCCCCTATCTCGGCCGCTCGATCGGCGCGACCGCAGCCCTGCTGACCGCGGCCGGCCTGTTGCTGGCACTCGGCCAGGGTGTGCGGCACCTGATCGACCAGGGATTTGCCAGCGGCAACATGGCGAGCCTCAATCAGGCCGCGCTCGCCATGTTCGTCGTGGTCGCGGCCCTCGCGGCGGCCACCTGCACCCGCTTCTACCTGGTATCCTGGCTCGGTGAGCGCGTGGCCGCCGATCTCCGCCGCGACATGTTCGACCGCGTCATCTCCCTCTCGCCGGCCTTCTTTGAAACGGCCCGCACCGGCGACATCCTGACCCGTCTCACCGCCGACATCTCGGTGCTGCAGGCGCTTATCGGCTCGGCCATTTCGCAATGGTTACGCAGCTCCATCCTGCTGCTCGGGGCACTGGCGATGCTGCTCGTCACCAGCCCCAAGCTCGCCGGCATCGTGCTGCTCGTCACCCCGTTGGTGCTGCTCCCCCTCGTGCTATTCGGCCGCCGCGAACGCAAACTTTCCCGCGCGGCACAGGACCGCGTGGCCGACCTCGGCGCCTACGCGGAGGAGACCATCAACGCGCTCCGCACCGTCCAGGCCTTCACCCACGAACCGGTGGACCGCTCCCGCTTCGCCGCCCAGGCCGAAAGCTCCGTCGCCACGGCGCTGCGCCGCATCCGCACCCGCTCCATGCTTATCCTGTGCATCATCCTGCTGGGCTTCGGCGCCATCGTGCTTAGCCTGTGGGTGGGCGGGCGAGACGTGATCCTTGACCGCATGAGCGGCGGCGACCTTTCCGCCTTCGTGTTCTACGCCGTCCTGCTGGCCAGTTCCGGCGCGCAGATGAGCGAGCTGTGGGGCGAGCTGCAACGCGCCAGCGGCGCCGCGGACCGCCTGCGCGAGTTGCTCGACGAACGCCCGACCATCGTGTCTCCGGCAACTCCCACCCGCCTGCCCAAGCCCCTTCGTGGCCGCGTAGCGTTCGAACACGTCACTTTCCGCTACCCCGCCCGCCCCGACCAGGCCGCCCTCATCGACTTCTCTATCGAGGTCGAACCCGGCGAGACCGTCGCGCTCGTCGGGCCTTCCGGCGCCGGCAAGACCACCGTGCTGCAACTCCTGCTGCGCTTCTACGACCCGGCACAGGGCCATGTGCGCCTCGACGGTGTGGACATTGCCAGCGCCGCGCTGGCGGACCTTCGCGGCCATATCGGCATCGTGCCGCAAGACCCGGTGATCTTCAGCACCAGCGCGCTGGAGAACATCCGCTACGGCCGGCCAGACGCCACCGAGGCCGAGATCCGCGCCGCCGGCCATGCCGCCCACGCCGATTTCCTGGACGACCTCCCGGACGGCTACGCCACTTTCCTGGGTGAGAAGGGCGTTCGCCTGTCAGGCGGCCAGCGCCAACGCATCGCCATCGCCAGGGCCATCCTGCGCGACCCCGCCGTGCTGCTGCTGGACGAGGCCACCAGCGCGCTCGACGCGGAATCGGAACGCGCGGTGCAGGACGCGCTGGCCAACCTCTCCCGCGACCGCACCACCCTCGTCGTGGCCCACCGCCTCGCCACCGTTCGCGAGGCGGACCGGATCGTAGTGATCGAGGGTGGCCGCGTGGCCGCGACCGGAACCCATGACAGCCTGATCCGGCAAGGCGGCCTGTATGCCCGCTTGGCCCGTCTGCAATTTGGCGTCGAGGCCTAGCGAGGCGCGTCCCAGCCGAAGAACTCGGTGCCTTCGCGCCGCATGAAGCTGGCCAGCACCATGCGATGCACCTCCGACGCGCCATCCACCAGCCGCGCCTGCCTCGCATACCGGTAGATCCACTCGACGGGCGTGTCGCGGGAGTAGCCCTTCGCGCCCAGCAATTGCAGCGCCGTGTCCGCCGCCCGATGCAGCGCATCCGCCACCACGACCTTGGCCATGGACACCTCCTTGCGCGCGAAATCGCCTTGGTCGAGCTTCCAGGCCGCGTACATCGTCAGCAGCCTGCCGGTCTGGATGTCCATGCCGGCCTGGCCGATCAGCGCCTGCACGCTCTCCCGTTCGATCAGCCGACCGGTCCCGCTGCGCCGTTGGCTCGCATGGGCCATGGCAATCTCCAGCGACCGCCGCGCGAGCCCGGTCCAGCGCATGCAGTGCGTCAGGCGGGCGGGGCCAAGGCGGATCTGGGTCAGCTTCAGACCGTCGCCGACTTCCATAAGCCGGTCGTCGTCGGAGATCTCCAACCCGTCGAACTCCAGCTCGCAATGCCCGCCATGCTCCTCCGGCCCCATGATCGGAATGCGCCGGACGATGCGCCAACCGGGCTGATCGGCATGGAACAGGAACGCGCTGAGGCCCTTGCGCTCATCCTCGGAGGTGCGGGCGATCAGCATGAAGTGCCGCGCGGCTTCGGCCCCGGTGATGAACCATTTACGTCCGTGGATTCGCCAGCCGGTGTTGGTGCGGGTGGCGCGGGTGGTGGTAAGCGCCGGATCGGAACCACAGCCCTCGCCCACATCGTCCATCGGCTCGGTCATAGCGAAGCTGCTCTGCACCTCCCCATCGACGATCGGTTGCAGCCAGCGCCGCTTCTGCGCGTCGGTGCCGACCTTCTCCAGCACCATCATGTTGCCGTCGTCGGGTGCCGCGCTGTTGAAAACCATGGGGCCGAAGATGGAGCGGTTCATCTCCTCGTAGCACGGCGCCATCTCGGCCAGCCCCAGTCCCCGCCCGCCGCGCGCCACCGGCATCTGCAAAGCCCACAACCCCTGTGACCTCGCTTCCGCCCGGAACTTGGCAAGCACCTCCTGCGAGATGTTCTCATGCTCGTCGTAATTCGCCCGATCGGCTTCCAGCGGGATCAGCCGTTCGTCCACGAAAGTCCGAATGGACGTGCGTAGCGCCTCCACTTTGGGAGATAAGTTGAAATCCAACGTTCGTTCCTTCGTCTTGTCTATCAGTTCGTCTCAAATGGGTCTGATACGCGCGGCCAGAACGGCCGGGTGCGCTTGGTGAAGGCGATGTGTGCGTAATCCGGCGGGACCGCTCCGGAAGCGGCGCTGATATAACGGATTTCGGCGGCGATCGGCGCGAACCCCGCGTGGAAATGCTGCGTCGATTTCACCACCACCATCGCCTTGTCCGCCAACGTGATGCCGAGCCCGGTGAAGGCATCGGGGGAGAGGGTCTGCTGACGCACGCTCACCAGGGCGATGTCGATGCCGCCCGCCGTTCGCACCCAGGCGCTCGGCCCGGCATTCACCCGCCCACCGCTGAGGCCCACCTGGCTGTGCGCGTCCAGCACCCGCATTACCGTCACCTTCAGGTCCAACGGGACGCCGGAAGCCACACCGCACTTGCCGCCAATGCGGAGCATGAAAGTCGCCCCTTCGCCCGCCTCGGCGCAGAACCCCACCGCCACCGGATCCCAGAAGCAGCCGATCACCGCGCCTTTGACCCCGCGCTCGACCAGCCGCGCCAGTATTTCCGTGTTGTCGGAGGGCGCCCCGGCACCCGCGTTGTCGGCCACGTCGGCCAGCACGATCAGACCATGCCCGCCGTGATGGGCCACGTGGTCGATCGCCTCATCGATGCTGTCATGGTGACCGAGCGTGCGCTCCCGCAAGTCCCAGATTTCCTGGCCGAGTTGCGCCGCCAGCGCTTCAGCGCGCGCCATGTCGCCATCGGCCACAACCACCATCTTGGCGCCGACCTCCTCCACGTCGCCCCACGGAAAACCGTGCCCGAACGACACAGAAAGGATGCCGTCATGCCCTTCCAGCGACGACATGCGATCGACGAAGCCCCGCATCGGTTGCAGCGGCGTGCGCCACATCGCGACCATGCGGCAATCGTGATAGGCGATCACCGGGCGGATCTCCCGCCGCACCGCACGGGCGACCAGCGTGTACAATTCATGCGCGCGCTCCACCATGTCGATGTGCGGATATTCCTTGTAGGTGATCATCACGTCGGCGTTGGCGCGCATCGCCTCGGTGAGATGGCAATGCAGGTCCAACTCGATGCCGATGACGACATCCGGCCCGACGATCTCCCTGACCCGCGCCAGCGTGTCGCCCTCGCAATCGTCGTAGCCCTCGGCCACCATCGCCCCGTGCATAAATAGGAGCACGCTGTCGAGCGGCACTGCGCCGCGCAGATCGTCCAGCAGCGTGTCGCGCAATTCCTCGTAAACATAGCGCAAGGTCGTGCCGGCCGGCTGCGCGAAGGTGCAGATGCTCTCCACGATCTCGACCTCATCTGCCTCACCACGCTGCCGCCACGCGATCAGCGGGATATTGCCTATGGCCGGCGGATGGCGGCTGCCGTCGTCGCGAAACCAGTCTCGCCCACCCTTGAACCCGGCTTCCCCGGTCGGCATGGGAGAGAAGGTGTTGGTCTCGGTCGCCAACGTGGCCATGAACAGCTTCATGCAATGCTCCTCTTTACGGAGCAGAGGCTGCGCGCGGATGCACTATGGGGCAATGGCCCTGCAGGATGCGCGAAGCTTTGCCAATGGGTCAGCTTGAAGCGGGTTTTCGTGCTCGGCGTGTGTCGCCGCAGGGCGACATGCTGGTATGCGTGCCGGCAACGCTCGACGCACACGCCGCAGCCGGAAGCTAGGCGCACGGCGTGGCAGGCAGCCATCAAACTCGAATGAGGGATCTAACGGCCTCGCGTGGGATGGTGCTGCACGACAGGATTGAACTGTCGACCTCTCCCTTACCAAGGGAGTGCTCTACCACTGAGCTAGTGCAGCGCCGAGGCCGAGGCATCGTATCGTCAGCGGCTTCCTAAGCGAAGGCCGAAATGGGCGCAAGTCTATCTCAAACGTGAATCGAGCGACTGGCTGACGTTTGTTCTGGCTTGGTTTCCTCCCCGCATGCAAGCCATGCGGTTATCGCTGGCGGTGCAGCCTCATTGAACCCGTGCCTTGGGCACCACACATCCGCGGCGCTCCGCACAGGTAAGAACCCATGAAAGCGTCCACGTATTTCCATGATGCCGCCCCTCTGGGCGACGCCGCACGGCTGGCCCGTGTGCGGCGGATCGCGTGGTTGGTCGATGCCGCGTTCGTCATCCCCGGGACCAGGTTCCGCTTTGGCCTCAACGGTGTCATCGGCTTGTTGCCGGTGGGCGGAGACGCGGTGCTTGGGCTGATCTCGCTCTACATCGTGCATCAGGCGCACCGGATGGGCGTGCCAGGGCCGCAGCTCGCGCGCATGGTTGGCAACGTGGCGCTTGAGGTGGTTGGCGGGTCGGTGCCGGTGCTGGGCGACCTGTTCGACGTGACGCTGAAGGCCAACCTTCGCAACGTTGCCATCATCGAGAACTATCTTGGTATACCGCGCAATGGTCGAACCTTCTGAAAAGTCCCAGCCCAGCTTCACGGACCGTGCCGAGGCCGCTAAGGCGGCGCGGCTCGAGCGCGAGGCGGCTGCATTGCGTGCCAACCTGCGCCGCCGCAAGGAGCAGGCGCGGGCCAGAGAGACTCCCAAAGAGTAGACTCGTCCGCTAGACCCTCCGGCTTGAGACAGCCCCCCTCGCTTGAGAGAGAACCCGGCATGACCGTGATGTCCGATATATGGATCCGCCGCATGGCAACCGAGCACGCCATGATCGAGCCGTTCGTGGAGACCCAGAAGCGCGACCGGGTCATCAGCTACGGCCTGTCGAGCTACGGCTACGATGCGCGGGTGGCGGACGAGTTCAAGGTATTTACCAACGTCGATAGCGCCATTGTCGATCCCAAGGACTTCAACCCGGCCAGCTTCGTGGACCGCAAGGTGCCGGTGTGCATCGTGCCGCCGAACAGCTTCGTGCTGGCCCACACCGTCGAGTATTTCCGCATCCCGCGCGACATCCTGGTGGTGTGCCTCGGCAAATCCACCTACGCCCGCTGTGGTATCATCGTGAACGTGACGCCGCTGGAGCCGGAGTGGGAGGGGCAGGTGACCATCGAGATCAGCAACACCACTCCCCTGCCCGCGAAGATCTACGCGTTCGAGGGCATCTGCCAGTTTCTGTTCTTGCAAGGCAACGAACCCTGCGAAATCAGCTACGCCGACAAAAGCGGCAAGTATATGGGCCAACGCGGGACGGCCCTGCCCCGGTTGGGGTAGCGGCCTAAACTGGGGTAGCGGGCCTGGGTTAGCCGCGTGTAGACAGCGCCATGGACAAGATCTGCGTACGCGGCGGCCGGCCGCTTTCCGGTGACATCGTGATCGGGGGCGCCAAGAACGCCAGCCTACCCCTGATGGCGGCGGGGATGCTCACCGATGAGCGGCTGACCCTGACCAACGTGCCCGTCCTGGCAGACATCGCCACCATGACGGCCCTGATCGCCCAGCATGGCGTGGCGGTGGAGAGCCAAGGGAACGACAGCCGCACGCTGTCGATCGGCGGGGCCATCACGAATACCGAGGCGCCGTACGACATCGTCCGCAAGATGCGCGCCTCCATCCTGGTGCTCGGCCCGTTGCTCGCCCGCGTCGGCGAGGCCCGCGTGTCGCTGCCCGGTGGCTGCGCGATCGGCACCCGCCCCATCGACCTCCACCTCAAGGGCCTGGAGCAGATGGGGGCGGTGATCCGGCTCGATGCCGGCTACGTCAACGCCACCGCACCGAGCGGCCTGCGCGGTGCCGCCATCGTGCTACCTTTCGCCTCGGTGGGCGCCACCGAGAACATCGTCATGGCGGCGACCCTGGCCGACGGCCAAACGGTGCTGGCCAATGCCGCACGCGAGCCTGAGATCGGCGACCTCGTCGCCTGCCTCATCTCCATGGGTGCCCGCATCGAGGGCGCCGGCACCGACCGCCTCGTCATCGAGGGCGTCACGAAGCTGCACGCCGCCACGCACGAGATCGTCGCCGACCGCATCGAGACCGCGACCTTTGCCTGTGCGACGGCCATCGCAGGAGGCAGTGTGAGGCTGCTGGGCGGCCGGTTGGAGCATCTCGGCGCGGTGGTCGATATTATGGGACAGGCGGGGGTGGAAATCACCCAGGACGGCAATGCGTTGGTCGTGCGCCGCCTCAATGGCCTGCATGGCGTGGATGTGATGACGGCGCCGTATCCAGGCTTCCCCACTGACGTTCAGGCCCAGTTCATGGCGCTCATGGCCGTGGCGGAGGGTGCTTCCATGCTGACCGAAAACATCTTCGAGAACCGCTTCATGCACGTGCCGGAACTGACGCGCATGGGCGCCAACATCAACGTCCATGGTTCGTCGGCCATCGTGCGCGGGGTGTCCCGCCTGTCCGGGGCCCAGGTGATGGCGACCGATCTGCGCGCCTCGGTGTCGCTGATCCTCGCCGGACTGGCGGCGCATGGGGAGACCACGGTGAACCGGGTCTATCACCTCGATCGCGGCTACGAGGCCGTGGAGCGCAAGCTGGCAGCCTGCGGCGCCGATATCGAGCGGGTGGCGGGTTGACCGCCGCGTTCAGATCCGTGGTGTTGGAGGCCGAGACACACGCCCCGTTGGTGTTTGCGCTGCCAAAAGGTCGCATCCTGAAGGAATGCGGCCCTTTGCTCGCCCGCGCCGGTATTGTGCCTTCGCCCGAACTACTCGACGAGGACAGCCGTCTGCTGCGTTTTCCCACGGATGACCCGACGCTCGACGTGGTGCGGGTGCGCCCATTCGACGTGGCGACGTTCGTGGCCTTCGGCGCGGCGCAGATCGGCATCTGCGGTGGCGACGTGCTGATGGAGTTCGACTACCCGGAGATCTACGCCCCGCTCGACCTCGGCATCGGCGTCTGCCGCGTATCGGTGGCCGAACTACGCGAGACCGTCGGCGTGGACGATTCGTCCCGGTGGTCCCGCGTGCGGGTGGCAACCAAATACCCGAACATCGCGCGCCGGCATTATGCGGCACGGGGCATCCATGCCGAAATCGTGCATCTGAACGGCGCGATGGAGCTGGCGCCCGGCCTCGGAATCGCCCAGGTGATCGTGGATCTCGTAGCAACGGGTTCGACGCTCAAGGCCAACGGGCTGGTGGAGAGCGAGGTGATCGCCCCTGTCACCAGCCGCCTGATCGTGAACCGCACCGCATTGAAAACCCAGCCAGAGGCGATCGGCGCATGGATCGCCCGGTTCCGTGAAGCACTGACATGAAACGGCTTTCCACGATCGACCCCGGCTTCGAGGCCGAGTTCACCGCCCTTCTGCACCAAACTCGGGATACCACCGCCCGCGTGGACGAGGCGGTGGCCGCTATCATCGCCGGCATTCGCGCGCGCGGCGACGACGCTCTGCTGGACTACACCGAACGCTTCGACCGCGCCCGGCCTGCGCATCTGCGCGTGACCACCGCCGAGATCGACGCTGCAATGGCTGAAGTCCCGGCTCCACTGCACCAGGCGCTCGACCTCGCCGCCACCCGTATCGAGGCGTTCCACCGCGCCCAGCTGCCCGCCGACATGGAGATGCCTGACCCCGCCGGCCTGCGGCTCGGGATGCGCTGGACCCCGTTGGACGCAGTCGGCATCTACGTACCCGGCGGCAAAGCGGCCTATCCTTCCTCGGTGCTGATGAACGCGCTTCCCGCTCGAGTCGCAGGAGTCGAGCGCGTGGCCATGTGCGTCCCCGCGCCCGACGGCGTGCTCAATCCACTGGTGCTGGCCGCCGCCCGCCGTGCCGGGGTGACGGAGATCTATCGGGTCGGTGGTGCCCAGGCGGTGGCCGCCCTGGCATACGGAACAGCCACGATCGCGCCGGTGGATCGCATCGTCGGCCCCGGCAACGCCTATGTCGCCGAGGCCAAGCGCCAAGTATTCGGCCGGGTCGGGATCGACAGTATCGCCGGCCCGTCCGAGGTCCTGGTGATCGCCGACGCCTCCAACGATCCCCGTCACGTGGCAGTGGACCTGCTCGCCCAGGCCGAACACGACGAGAGCGCCCAGTCCATTCTCATCACCGACGATGCGGCCTTCGCCGAAGCCGTGGCGTCGGCCGTCCGGGCCGAACTCCCCACCCTGCCCCGCCACGCCATCGCCGCCGCCAGCTGGGACGCCCATGGCGCCATCGTGCTGGTTCGCGATCTGGCCGAAGCCGCGGCGCTCAGCGACCGCTTGGCGCCGGAACACCTGCAACTGATGGTGCGCGACCCCTTCGCGCTGTTCGCCCGGATCCGCCACGCCGGCGCAGTGTTTCTCGGGGCCGACTGCCCCGAGGCGCTGGGCGACTACGTGGCCGGCCCCAACCACGTGCTGCCGACCGGCCGCACCGCTCGATTTGCCTCCGGACTTTCGGTGTTCGACTTCCTCAAACGCACCACCTGGGTCTCCGCCGATGCGGCGGGGCTGGCCCGCGTGGGCCCGGCGGCGGTGTCGCTGGCGGAGGCCGAGGGACTACAGGCGCACGGGCGCAGTGTTGCGTTGCGGCTACAACGCTTGACCTGACCGCCACCCTTGACCATCTTCCGCCCCCAAATCGCCCGGCGGGTAATGAGACCTGGGGTCAACGAGGTTAGATGCCGAAAGAAGATATGATCGAGTTCAGCGGCACCGTCATGGAGCTGCTGCCGAACGCGATGTTCCGCGTAAAATTGGACAACGAGCACTCCATTCTCGCCCATACCAGCG
>JANXXW010000431.1 GCA_025350425.1 Rhodospirillales bacterium | reverse complement strand
CGCCCGACGGGATCATCTGGTCGTCGCCGCCCGGCACCAGCGACAGGAAGCGCCCGCCGAGCAGGCCGTCGCTGGTCACCTGCGCGCTGCTGTCGCGCGGCACCTTGATCGACTGGCGGACGTCGAACGTAACCAAAGCCTGGTAGGTCTTGGGATCGATTTGCGTCTCGGTGATAGTCCCGACCTTCACTCCGGCGACCCGAACATCGGAGCCGATCGCCAGGCCATCGATCCGGTCGAAGCGCGCGTTCAAGGTATAGTCGCCGCCGCCGCCGCCGCGCCCCGTGTTGACAACCGCGAAGCCGAGAAAGCCAAGGGCGACCAGAAGTACGACTGCGCCGGCCACCAGTTCAGAGGGATTGCGCCGCGCCATGCTCAGCTTCCCGGCGTCCAGGATTCATAATCCGACGAGGACTTGGCGCGCTTGCCGCCCTCGTAATCGTGGCCCGGGGGGCGGTAGCCGGCGGGCGTGCCGGTCAGGTTAGGCAAATGCGGCTTCTCCCACACCTTGCGGCCAAGCACAGGCAGTGGCGCGTCCGTGATGTGGTGCAGCCACGAGTACCATTCGGGTGGCACCAGAGACGCTTCGGCCACGCCGACATAGGCGATCCAGCGGCGCGTCCGGACGCCCTCGCGGGGGCGCTTCTCCTCGAAGTAGCGGTTACCATCGGCGTCACGGCCGACCTCGCGGCCGTGCAGCCAGGTAAAGATGCGGGTGCCAATGTCCATACCGCCAGATATACAGGCGGGGACGCGCAATGGTCCATGGGCACTGTTTGCGCGCCGATATTCGCGCAACTCACACCGCATCTTGTGGCGATGCGCCGTTTGTGACGCAAAATATGCTTCCCGAGTCGGACAAGCCACGATAGCATCGCAAATATGAAATGCACCCGAAGCTGGCAAGGCGTTCGTATGCGGCGCTGCGTCGCCGCCGCCCATCCCGACGCGACGCCTCGCCAGGTAGGGATCCCCGCAACCTGGGAGCCAGCCGCGGCCGATGCGCTGGCGGGATTGGCGCCGGGCGAAGGCGCAGTCGGGCTGGCGCAGGCAGCGGAATGTTGGATTACTCCGCTGGCACTCCGGGCCGAGGATAAGGGCGTCAAGCCCGGTTTGGGAGACCGCCTGCACGCCCTGTTGCGAGACCGGCGGGGTGCTCCGACGTCAGCCATGTGGCGCGGGGAGGCTGGGTCCGCCGACCTCGCTCCCGGTTTCACGCTGAACCTCGCAGCGTTCCACGATCCGGCCGGGGGCTTCGATATTCCTGGCTTTGTGGCCGCCGTCGAGACCGCGGTGTTTGCCTCCACGTTCGCCGCCCCTGCGGCCAGGCGTCTCGCGGTCGGCATGGCCGATCTGGCCGGGCTGCTCGCGGCGCTCGGACTTGATTACGCCGGAGCCGCCGCGCGCGATGTCGCGGCCGGGCTTGCGGCCTTGCTACGGGCGACCGCGGAGGCCGCCTCCGCCGACCTGGGCGGGCTGTTCGGCATCGCCATGGATGTCGGAACGGCGCCTACGCCCCCAGTGGCTGCAGCCATTCCCGGCCTGTGTTTTGCGATCGAAGCCGCCAGGGGGCGGGCAGCACGACCGCGCCGGCACCTGGAAGTCGTCGAGATCGCGGCACCGGGCGAGGCGGAGGCGCTGCTCGGCGTGGAAACCGGTGGCATTGCGCCGGCATTCGGGCCACTCGGCGACAACGGAGCGCTCACCCGCACGGCGCGCGTGTGGCTGGCGGCCCGTAGTATATCCCCGGAGGCTGCTCTCGCTGCGACGCTGGCCGGCCACTCGCCATTCGCGGCGCCCGATGCCGCCGCCCACGCAGCCATGCGGGCGGTGGTCATGAAGTATATCCCACGAATGCCCGCGCTCGATCAGTCAGCGTCGGAAGTCGCGGTCGTCGCTGACATCAGTCGCAAGCGCAGCCTTCCCGGACGGCGACGGGGCTACACGCAGAAGGCCACGGTTGGGGGCCACAAGCTATATCTGCGGACTGGTGAGTACGACGATGGCTCGCTGGGCGAGATTTTTGTCGCCTTGCACAAGGAAGGCGCGGCGTTTCGGGGGCTGATGGACAATTTCTCCGTGGCGGTCAGTCTCGGATTGCAGAACGGCGTGAAGCTGGCGGACTTCGTCGAGGCATTCACCTTCACCCGGTTCGGCCCGGCCGGCACCGTGGAAGGTGATCCGGCGGTAGTGCGCGCCACTTCGATGCTGGACTACGTGTTCCGCAACCTCGCGGCGAACTACCTCGGACAGAACGATATTCCTGAGGCAGAGGAGGAGGAGTTCGATACCGTAGGCGTCGGCGCCCGCGACCGGTCGCCATTTCTGCCACTCGATTTGCCGATGGACGCTCACGTCCAGGATGGACCAAGACAGCGCCGGCGCGCATTGCGTGTTGTGGCGAAGTAGGAGAGCGACATGACGGGACGGATCGAGGCGAAGCTCGCAGACTTGGCTATAACGCTGCCGAGCCCGATGGCGCCGATGGCCAACTATGTGCCCTTCGTGCGCGTGGGCGACCTCGTAGTTGTATCGGGCCAAGTGCCGGCGGTGGACGGCACGATCGCCTTTACCGGCAAGCTGGGCGCGGATGTCGCCGTGGAGCAGGGCCAGGCGGCGGCACGGCAATGCTTCGTCAACGTGCTGGCGCATCTGAAAGCGGCCTGTGGTGGCGACCTGGACCGGGTTCGGCGGGTGGTGCGCCTCGGCGGCTTCGTCGCCTGCGCGCCAGGGTTCACCCAGCATGCCGCCGTGATGAACGGCGCGAGCGATCTGGCCGTTTCCATATTCGGAGACGCCGGTCGGCATGCTCGCTCCACCATCGGCGTTCCCTCGCTGCCCGGCGACGCGGCGGTCGAGGTTGAAGGCATGTTCGAGATTTCAGCATAAGCGAGCGGGGGGGCTTCCCTGGCACCCCCGACAGCTTACGTCTGGGGGATGCCCGACGGTTCTCCATCTCTCACGCTTAGCCTGCATCGCAAGATTGCCGAGATCTCTCCCGCAGAATGGGATGCGGTGGCGGGTTCCGGCAATCCGTTCGTAAGTCACGCCTTTCTCAGTGCCGTCGAGGATAGCGGCTCCGCTACATCCCGGACCGGGTGGCTACCGCAGCACGCGGTGCTGCGCGACGCGGATGGACGCGTGGTTGGAGCCGCGCCGATGTATGCGAAATCGCATAGCTACGGGGAGTACGTGTTCGACCACGGGTGGGCCAACGCCTTCGAGCGCGCCGGGGGAAGGTACTATCCAAAATTACAGGTCGCGAGCCCGTTCAGTCCTGCCCCAGGGCCTCGGCTGCTGACCAGTTCCCCGGCGATGTATCCCGCCATGGCGACCGCGCTGGCCCAAGCCTGCACCGAGCTGGACCTCTCATCCGCCCATGTCACGTTCTGCACGGAAGCGGAGTGGACGGCGCTTGGTGAGGCCGGCTGGCTGCTGCGTAAAGGATTGCAGTTCCACTGGGAGAACGACGGCTACGAGACGTTCGATGACTTTCTGGCCAAGATGTCCTCACGCAAACGCAAGTCTATCAAGCGCGAGCGGCGGGAGGCACAGTCTTCTGGTCTGGAATTCGTCACGTTGCGCGGCGGCGACATCGAGCCGAAGCACTGGCGTGCATTCTACCAGTTCTATACCTCGACCGTCGATCGCAAATGGGGCAGCGCCTATCTCACCGAGAAGTTCTTCCCGTTGCTTTCGGCCCGGCTGGGTGACCGCGTGGTGCTGATGATGGCGATGCATAACGGCACGCCGGTTGCCGGTGCCCTGAATTTGCTTGGCGACGAGGCGCTGTATGGCCGTAACTGGGGTTGCCAGGGCGACTGGCCATTCCTGCATTTCGAGCTTTGCTATTATCGCGCCATCGATTTCGCCATTGAGCACGGGCTGCCCCGCGCGGAAGCCGGCGCCCAAGGCCAGCATAAGATCCAGAGGGGCTACCTGCCGCGCCCGACCTACTCGGCTCACTGGATTGAACACCTTGGCCTGCGTGGGGCCATCGCCGGCTTCCTGGAACAGGAGCGGCTGGAGACCGAGGCCCATATCGCGGAACTTGCGGAACTCTCACCGTTCCGCGATGGAGGATGATGGCTTTTCTCACCGAACCCGAACCGCCGCGCGGGATTGCTATTCCCGTGCTTGCTGGCATTCGCCGCATCGTCGCCGAAAACCCCGGCGTGATGACCTATCACGGCACCAATACCTACCTGATCGACAGCCCGGACGGCACCATGGTGCTTGATCCCGGCCCGGACGATCCGGGACACGTCGCCGCCATCCTGGCGCATTCCGGCCCCGTTGCCCGCATCCTGTTGAGCCACACCCATCACGATCACCTCGGCGCCCTGCCAGCGCTGAAGGCTGCCACCAGTGCGCCCACCTATGGGTATCGCCACCCCGCCGTGACTACCTTCGAACCCGATCACCCCCTGGATCATGGCGACAGCGTCGCTGGCTGGAGCGCGCTGTTCACCCCCGGCCATGCCGCGGACCATCTGTGCTTCGCTCGGAGCGACGGCGTGGTGTTCACCGCCGACCATGTCATGGGCTGGTCCTCAAGCGTGGTCAGCCCGCCCAACGGCGACATGGTAAACTACTTCGCCAGCCTCAACCTGCTCCTTGACCGTGCGGACCATTTTTATCTTCCCGGCCATGGTCCCCGCCTCGACAATCCAATGCCGTTCGTGCGCGATCTGCTGGAACATCGCATGAGACGCGAGCACGCCATTCTCGCGGCGTTGACCGACCGGCCTACTTCGTCGGTGGGGTTGGTGGAGATGCTGTATTCCAAAATCAATCCAATCCTGAAGCGGGCGGCTGAGCGCAACGTGATCGCACATCTGCATAAGTTGGCGCAGGAAGGCAGAGCAGTCGAACGCGCCGAGGGCTGGTGCGCGGCGTAGCATTGCACGCCAACGGTTAATCAATCGGTTACGATTTCGACCGCCGCTTCGTTTGAGCCGAGCCTGTGACGGTCTGGCCAAACGGTATGCCCCGGCAACAAGGGAGCCAATCGGCCGAGCCCCCCTGCTGCACGGGATAATGATGTGGCTTAGCTACGCTTCATTTCCGAGCGCCATTCGTGCTGCTCACGAAAACCAAGCAGTTCCCGAGCTTTCCGATTTGAAAGCGGTGCCTCGGAACCTTGCAGGGGCCTGGTATGCGGTACATTCGGGCACCATTTCGCCAGGAATTCCGCCGTGGGCTGATCGGCAGTGATGGTATCGTTGACAGCGTTGAAAACCTGATATCCGAGCCCGTCGGTTTGCAAGCACAGATGCACGATCTGACCGAGATCCCGTGCATCGATATAGCTCCATGCATTGCGTTTGCGCGAAAGTGGGTCGGCAACAAAGTCGGTGAAACGAGCATACTCGTCCGGCTCAATTACATTTCCAATCCGCAATGCATAAACGTCAGCTTTGAAGCGCGCCGCAAATGCACGAGCCGTATGTTCATTGCATACCTTGGATAGACCATAGCTATCCATGGGATCGACATCGTAGTCTTCCTCAAGAGGAAAGCTCTTAAAATCTTTGTCTCCTTCGGCGAAGCAAACGCCGTAAGTCGTCTCGCTCGAAGCAATGATAACCTTTCGAATGCCCAGCTTCATCGCGGTTTCAATGACCCTGTAAGTGCCCATCACGTTGACACTGAAGGTCTCGTCGTCGGAATTGATTAGAATTCGTGGGATGGCGGCGAAATGGACCACGGCGTCCACAGGGCCCGGTGCCTTGCCCAGGGACAGCCCGTCACGACCGAAATGCGAGGTCATCGCATTCAACAACTGGCCGCTATCGGTAATGTCACCTACCAGGTCGGGGATGCCGGGGTGGTCAAACGGCTTGAGATCGAAATTTAGCAACTGGTGACCCTGGCCGAGCAGCCATGGGAGTACGTGCCGCCCTGCCTTGCCGGTTCCGCCGGTGAATAGGATACGCTTGGACATAATGCTCTCCTGCCTTCTGGCGCGCAAATTGACGCCGATCTGCTGACTACACGAATAAATAGCTGAACCTTTATCAAGAGGCACGGCGAAGAAAGTCACGTTCGCCGTATTGGTTGCTACGGAAATTTTTTCGTCACCAATGCCCCAGCAGGCCATCCACGCGATTGCCAACTGCTCGTTGACCGGGCACGGTGATTTCCTGAGAAAGACAGCGGACAGTAAGCCCGCTGCGAAAAAACGTGTTGGGGAGCGATATAATGGCTGAGAGCACGGACATGTCTGATAAATACCGTCGTGACTTCTTCCGGCTAGCCGCTGCCTCCATGGCGGGTGCGGCTCTGTTTGGTGGGCTCAGCCCAGCGCTCGCAGCTGAGATAGCCAAGGAAACTGGACGGTCCGAGAAGCCCCTCAAGGCGGCCTTCTCAAACGCCGGTCTTCAGGCGACTTGGTGCGCTCAGGGCAAACAGGCTGCCGAATGGTGGGGCAAGCTGTTTAATGTTGACGTGGTTTGGTTTGACGGGGAACTTTCAGCCACCAAGCAGCGCAACGCCATTGACGATATGGCAAGTCAGAAATGGGACTTCGTCGCGATTCAGGCCTTCGGCATAGGCACGCTGACTCAGCCAGTGAAGAAGATGATCGACGCCGGCGTGCCCGTGATCGACATGGATACGCTGATCGCGCCGTTGGATAGCATCAACGTGCACAGCTTTATTGCCCCTGATAACGAGTTCATGGGGGCATCGGTGACCCAATCGCTGATGGATGCAATCAACGGCCAGGGTATCGTGACCATGACCCAGGGAGCACTCGGCCATACCGGTGCGCAGGGACGGGCACGCGGCTTTGAATCCGTGGTCAAGAAGTACCCCAAGGTCGAAGTGGTGGATACTACCCCCGGCGACTGGGACGTTTCCAAGACTGCGCGCATCTGGGAAACGCTATTGACCAAATATCCTAAAATCGACGCCGCCTATTTCCACAACGACGACATGGCGCTTGCCGCTTATAACGTCATGAAGGCCCATGGTCGCACCAATATTCTGCTCGGTGGCTGCGACGCGATGCCGCCTGCCTTGGCGGCAGTGGAGGGAGGGCGCATGCACGCTACCGTGCGTAATCCCTCGTGCCGCATTCATGGTGGCGCCATCGTGGCGGGTGTAGCAGCAATGGTATCCGGCGAGAAAACGGGGAACGGTCCTGGAATGATCCCAAAGAACATTGTCACTGATGGACCGGTGGTGACGAAGAACAATGCTTCGGGGATGGCCTGGATGGAAAGTCATTACCTGATCTAATCATGCCTCAGGAGAGTTTACCGCTGCTTGAGCTCTGCGGTATCTCAAAGTCCTTCGGGGGTGTCGCAGCGTTGACCGACGTGGACTTTACCTTGCAACGAGGTGAAGTCCACGGCCTCGTTGGCGAAAACGGTGCCGGCAAAAGCACGTTGATGAAGATCATCGCCGGCGTGCATGCGCATTACGATGGCACGATGCGCCTTGCGGGAGACCCTGTGCGCTTCCGCTCAGCACGCGACGCGCGCGATGCCGGAATCGGCATGGTGCATCAGGAACTTAGTATCGTACCGAATCTGTCGGTCGCCGAGAACGTGCTGTTGGGGGTGCAACCGACCAACTGGATGGGTCTTGTAGACTGGCGCGCCATGATGCGGATCGCCGCTGAACAACTACACGAATTGGGCATCGATATTGACCCGCGCACCCGGGTCGGCTCGCTGCCACTTGGCCTACAGCAGATGGTTGAACTGGCACGGGTGCTGTTCTCCGGCGCGAGGATCATCATTCTCGACGAACCGACCTCGGCCCTGTCGCCGCCGGAAGTCGAACGGCTGTTCGCCCTGCTACGGCGCGTGCGCGACAGCGGACGCAGTATCGTATTTATCTCTCACTTTCTCGACGATGTTCTCCGTGTGTCCGACACGATCACTATCTTTCGTAATGGCCGACGAATCGAAACCGCAGCCAACTCTGGTATCGATAAAGGTTGGATCATCGAACGCATGATCGGTTCCGGCCATGAGGAGTTACAAGAAAGCTACACCGGTGAGATCGCGTTGGGCAGTCCGGCCGAAGCGAAGGTCGTTATGAGGACGCAATCCATCAGCAGCCCCGGAGCGTTCCAGGACGTTTCGCTTGAGATCTGTGCTGGCGAGGTCTTGGGTATCTACGGATTCATGGGCTCCGGTCAATTGGAATTGGCACGCGCCTTGTTCGGCAAGATATCTCTCAGTGCGGGACAACTATTCATCGATGGCGTTGCGACCGTGCTGCACAGCACTGCCCAGGCGCGTCGGAACGGTCTTGCTTTCGTCCCCGAAAGCCGGCGCAGTATGTTGTTCGCGCAGGAGCCGGTATATCGGAACGTCTCCATCAGCATACTTGACCGCATATCGTGGTTTTGGGTGAAGCCGACCCGCGAGCGAGCAATCGCTGAGCTTCAGATCAACCGCCTGCAGATCCGGCCGCCACTCCCCGATCGCAAGCTGGCTACGCTTTCTGGTGGCAACCAACAAAAAGTCGCACTAGCGAAATGGTTGACCCATCTGCCCAAGGTGCTGCTGCTGAGCGAGCCTACGCGTGGCATGGACGTTGGCGCCAAAGACGATGTGCTGCAAATTGTAAAATCCCTGCGCTCACAGGGAATCGGCGTGGTCGTCGTGTCAACCGAGCCAGAGACCGTGTTGGCGCTGGCGGATCGTATCCTGGTGATGAAGCGCGGGAGAATTTCCCAAGAATTCCGCAACGAAACGGTCAGTAAGGACCGCCTGCTCGCTGCGGCATAGGAGATTACACATGAGTTATCGGACGCGACTACGCCAGACAAATAGGACCGTTTAACAAACATGCTTGCTCGGGAATGGTTCCAAGATCAACTGCGCAACATTGCGCCGTTTGCAACTCTACTTGTACTGGTCATTCTGTTCAGTCTCTCCAGCTCGTCATTTGCGACGCTGGATAACTTAGCTAACATTCTGCAACAGATCTCTGTCACTGGTATCATTGCCGCCGGCCTGACGTTTGTTATCCTGTGCGCCGAGATCGATCTCGGAGTTGCCAGCGTGGCCAATGTCGCCGGCATTCTAGTAGCATGGTTGACGATGCAGGACCCCAGCGTTCACATTGCCAACTTCCCTATGGCTGGGCCGATTGCGATCCTGCTGGCAATCCTGCTGGCCGGGGGCCTCGGGCTCGTTACGGCTTTCGGCCTCACCATCATCGGCATTCCGTCATTTATCATGACATTGGCGATGTTACAGATTGGATCTGGTATCGGCGCTATGCTTGTGCGTGGACAGATCGCTTATAACGTGCCGGACTTGGTCGGCGTACTTGGGAATGGTTCGATCGGCCCGATACCCTGGATCATCATCGTAGCCGCAGTCATTCTGTTAGCGGCCCATATCACATTGACCTACACGCGCTTCGGCCGATACGTTTACATGGTCGGGGGCAATCGTGAGGCTGCTGAATACTCCGGCATCAATGTGCGCCTTATTCTGGCATCAGTAATGGTGATTTCAGCGGTTTGCTCCGGGATCGCCGGCATGCTCGGCGTCGCCCATTTCGGCAGCGCACAGCAGGATGAATTCGATACCTATCTACTCGATTCCATCAGTGCTGTGGTGGTAGGCGGCACCAGCTTGTTCGGCGGGCAGGGAGGAATCGGCAATACAATCGTCGGACTGCTTGTGCTTGGTGTACTAAATAACGGGCTTGATCACGTTCGGATCGACAGTTTCCTGAAAATTCTGATCCGCGGGATCATCCTTCTGCTGGCGCTGATCATCAATGTATATGCACAGCGTGTGCGTTCCCGCCAAGCGAAGGCGTAGCACGTGGCCGCTGGCATGGCGGACGGGTCTGACTGGAATAAGTGTCGGCTGATATATAGCTTCTGGAGGATCACCGCGCGATGCTGGGACGGGCAAACCCGGCTACCAGTAATTCCATAGTGCGCAGGACTATAGCTTGAGCGACAATATCTCGTCGTTCGTCGTCAGACCTTTGCCGTTGGATCAAGAAAGTCTCGCAACCAGTCACCCAGCAGGTTTAATCCCAGTACGGTCGCCATGATCGCAAGGCCCGGAAACACGCTAATCCACCACGCCGTCTGCATGTAGCTCCTGCCATCCGCGAGCATGCCACCCCAGCTCGGAATGATCGGATCGATTCCGAGTCCTAAAAAAGTCAGGCTGCTCTCCAAGAGAATGTTGTTCGCCACGTTCAGCGTCACGAGGATCAGCACCGGTCCAAACACATTCGGCAGCAGATGGTGCAGCAGGATGTTCCAATCGCGCACTCCGAATGATCGTGCCGACTGCACGAATTCCCGGTCCCGCAAAGTGAGCACCGATCCCCGCACCACGCGGGCATACTGAACCCATTGGGAGATCGCCATGAACACGATCAGGTTCCATAAATCGGCGCCCAGGATCGCGGTGAATGTCATTGCTACCAAAATGAATGGTAGTGCCAGTTGCACATCGGCCCACCGCATCAGGATGGTATCCCAGAATTTGCCGTAATATCCCGCAACCAGACCCATGATGGTGCCGACCACCATGGCACCTGTCACGCTGAACACGCCAACCAGAAGCGATATCCGTCCCCCCACGATTACCCGCGCCAGCACGTCGCGTCCGATGGGATCCGTGCCCAGAATATGCGCCCAGTCCACGCCCGGCCGCGCCAGCCGCGCGGATAGGTCCATGGCCTCACCGCCATCGGGGAATAATAGCCCTGAGAACATCACCAGCAACACCATCGTCCCGGTCAGCAGGATACCCGCGATAAACTCCAGCTTTTTGAACCGACGCAACCCGTTCACTCCGAACGTATCCGAGGATCGAGCAGCCCATAGGCGACATCCACTGCGAGGTTCACTGTCACGATCAACGCCGCCAGCACGGTGACCACCGCCTGGAGCACGGGGTAGTCACGCGAGGAAACGGCGTCGAACGCCAGGCTTCCCATGCCTGGCCAGTTGAACACACGTTCCACCACCACCACACCGCCGATCAAGCCGCCGAACTGCAAGCCGATATACGTAACTAGCGGGATGGCACAGTTCCGCAGCGCGTGGCGGTACAGCACCACGCGCTGCTTCAGGCCTTTGCTGCGCGCCACCATGATGTACTGCTGCGAAAGCGTGTCCAGCATGGTTGAGCGCACCAGCCGCACGTTCGTCGCGGTCAGGATGATGGCCAAGGTCGCGGCCGGCATGACGATGCCGCTGACCTCTCCCGCCCCGCTTGGCGGCAGCCAGCCGAGGTTGATGCCGAAGATCAGCACGAGCATCAGGCCGAGCCAGAAGTTCGGGAACGAAAGGCCTACCAGCGACAGGATACGGATAACCTGATCCGCCGTACCGCCTCGCTTGACCGCCGCATGAATGCCCAGCGGGATCGACGCCGCGATAGACAGCGCCAGTGACACCACAGCAAGCAGTATCGTCAGAGGTAACGCGTGGCGGATTAGCAGGCCAACCGAAGTGCCGCCGATGAAGCTGCGGCCCATGTCGCCAGTCAACATCCCGCCGAGGAAGCCAAGATACTGCGCGCTGAATGGCCGATCCAGTCCGAGCCCGGTGCGAATATTCGCTAAATCCTTCGCGGTAACCGAGCCTGCGCCTTGGGTCAGCATGACCGCCGGATCGCCCGACAGCCGCACCGCCCATGCCACGAGCAACGTCACGACCAGGACAACGAACGCCGCCTGTAATACGCGGCGGATAAGGAATCCAAGCATTCCGGCGGTAACCCTACTCCACCGTCACGTCGTTCAGCAGAAAGCGGTTATCCGCAGGCGGCGTCAGATTCTTCACTCGTTTGTTCACACCGTAGATCGTGTTGATATTATACAGGGGCAGTTCCAGCGTGTGGTCCGCCACGTAGTGCGCGATCGCCTGTAACGCCTTCTCCCGCGTGTCGCGGTCAGTGATGCTGCGCTGGTCCTCAAGCATTTTGTCGAGCGCCGGGTCCTTGTCGTACGGGTTCCAGTGCTCGCCAGAGTGATACATCAGGTATGCCGTGTTGTCGTAGTCGAAGGTCCAGCCACCCCAACCGAACTGGAACATCTCCGCCGTCTTGCCGTTTGGGATGATGTCGTTGGTGAATAGGTTCTGCTCATACGGCTTGACGCCTGCTTTCAGCCCAATCGCGCTCAGGTATCCCGCTGTGGCCTGCGCCACCTCTCGGAACGTTGCGTCGTTACCACGAAAGTCGATCTGCACTGGCGTTCCCGCCGCGATCCCGGCTTCCTTCAGCAGCGCGCGTGCTTTCGCCGGATCGAACGGCAACGGCTTCTGCGCCGGGTCGTAGCCAAACGACAGAGACCCCTGGAAACTTGCCACTTCCGTGCCGTTGCCTTGCAGAATGGACTTGATGATGGCGGTGCGGTCCACGCCCATGATCATCGCCTTTCGCACACGCTCGTCCTTGGTGACGCCGTTGGCCGTGTTGAACCGCAGCACCGTGACCGTGGGCCCCGGCACGCTTGCCACGAACAGCTTCGGATCCTTCGCGATCGTGCCGGTGAGGCTGATCGGGACATTGATGGCAATATCGATGCGTCCGGCCTGCAACTCCGCGACCTCCGTATCCGGCTCGGCGATAAACCGGAATATGACATGGTCCAGCTTCGGCGCCCCGCCCCAGTACGCGGGATAGGCATCGAGCGTGATGCTCACCTTCGGCTGATAATCCACCACTTTGAAGGAGCCCGTCCCGATCGGATGGATCGCGAATTCAGCGTGACCGACCCGCGACAAATATTTAGGCGGCACGATGACTGCGCCATAACCGGCGAGCTTGGTCAGCATCACCGGGTCAGGCCGCTTGAGCACAATATCCACCATCAACGGGTCGATCACGTTCACTGCCGAGATCGCGGTGTAGTTGGATTGCTGCGGCCCTTTCGCGCCATCCGGCCCCAGCAACCGGTCGAAGGTGAACTTCACCGCGTCTGCGTCAAACTTCTCGCCGTTCTGGAACGTGACCCCGTCGCGCAGCTTGAAGCGAATGCGCATATTGTTGTCGAGCATCTCCCAACTTGTGGCCAACGCGGGCTTGAGTTGCATGTCCGCACCGCGCTGTACGAGACCGTCGAAGATGCTGGTCCCGATCTGCCCCCAGGCGAGTAAGAATGTATCGATGGGATCGTAGCTCGCAGGGTCCTGCACCTGCGCCAAAGTCAGCGTGCCCGCAGCGCGTGCCGCCATGGGCCAGATGAATGCTGTCGCCGCACAAGCCGCCAGCAGCCGATTGCGAAACTTCATGACCGTCTCCTCTATCGCGCCACGAGATGGCCGGGTGCCACCTCGTCAAAGTTATTTGCCACCGGGGGGTCGCCCACACGCCTGATTGGACTTGGGATCTCGCCCGCCACAAGCCGGCGGTCAATTGGGCGGCCGGGTTCCGCCACCGGCACCGCCGCGAGAAGCTTGCGTGTGTAGGCGTGGCGAGGGTCCTCGAACACCTGCGCCCGAGTGCCGATCTCCACGATCTGGCCGAGATACAGCACGGCGACACGATGGCTGATGCGTTCGACCACCGCCATGTCATGCGAGATGAACAGGTAGGCCAAACCGCGCTGTGCCTGTAATTGCATCAGGAGATCGATGATCTGCGCTTGTACGGATACATCCAGCGCGGACACCGCCTCGTCTGCGATTACCAGCTTGGGGTCGCACGCCAGGGCGCGGGCGATGCATATGCGTTGCCGCTGGCCGCCGGAGAAGCTGTGCGGATACCGCCGCGCGTGCTCTGGCAACAGCCCGACCTGCTCCAGCAACTCCGCCACACGCTGGCTTATGTTCCGGCACGGCAACAGATTATGCGTCAGGATCGGTTCGGCGACGCTGAACCCCACCGTCTTGCGTGGATCGAGCGAGCCGTAGGGATCCTGGAACACGTATGAGACCTCCCGCTTCAGCCTCCGCCGCGCGTTGTGATCCATGCGGGTGACGTCCTGACCCTTGAACCGGATAATGCCCGAACTCGGCGCGATCAGTTGCTGAAGCGTCCGCCCAATGGTGGTTTTCCCGCTGCCGGACTCGCCCACCAGACTTAACGTCTCTCCTGGAAAAATATCGAAGCTTACCCGCTCCGCCGCGTGCACCAGCCGCGTGACACGGCGCAGCAAGCCTTGCCTGATCGGAAAAGTGGTCGTCAAAGACTCGGCGGCGATCAGCGGAGCCGTCATGTCGGCAGTATCCTGCGCCACCGAGCCACGACGCGGCAGCTTGGTCCCGGACATGCTGCCCAGCCGCGGAACGGCGGCCAGCAACGCCCGTGTGTACTCATGCGCCGGTTGCGCAAACAACTCACGCACCGGTGCCTGCTCGATCTTTCGTCCGCGCCACATCACGGCGACATCGTCGGCCATCTCGGCGACCACGCCCATGTCGTGGGTGATGAAGATGACCGCTGTGCCGAATTCCTGCTGCAGGTCGCGGATGGTGTTGAGGATTTGTGCCTGGATGGTCACGTCCAGCGCAGTGGTCGGCTCGTCTGCGATCAGCAGCTTGGGCTGGCAGGACAACGCCATCGCGATCACTACGCGCTGCCGCATGCCGCCTGAGAGTTGATGCGGGTAGCGGTCCAGCATCGTGCGCGCATCCGGCATCCGCACCTTTTCCAGCAGAGCCTGGGCCAGCTTTCTCGCGTCGGCCGAGCTGCAATCCTGATGCAGCACGATCGCCTCGGCAATCTGATCGCCGACGGTGAAGACCGGGTTGAGCGAACTCATCGGCTCCTGGAAGATCATGGCGATCTCGTTGCCCCGAATCGCCTCCAGCCGCGCCTCGCTGGCGCGCGCGAGATCGATCGCCACACCGTCGCGCGGCGTGAACATCACTTGCCCATTCGTGATGCGCCCTCCGGTGTAATCCGTCAGCCGTAGGATTGCGAGGGAAGTCACGGACTTGCCGGAGCCGCTCTCTCCCACCACCGCCAAGGTGCGCCCCGCCTCTATCTCCAGGTCGAGTCCGGCAACCGCCGTGAACGGTCCTTCCAGCGTTGGGAACTCTACGGTCAGATTACGTACGGAAAGGAGCGCGGCTGTCACAAAACTAGTCTGGCCCGGTCCCCACTTGCCCGCAAGCCGGTGCGGGACTTTCCCCGAGACCAGGAACGACCGACAGATGTGCCTCGGTTCGGTCGTGTGTCAGGCGCCCCACCAAGGTCGATCCCAGCACGATCCTCCATCGCCACCGGCACCCGGAGGACGCCCGAATGACGGGTCGGGTGACGCTACAAACCAATTACCTGTCGCGCGGCGAAATAATCGTCCGGCGGGATCCTAACGGACATATCACCCAGTTTGCCGGCGCTGTCTAAGGCACGACCTGGCCTGCCGAAGGGCCGCTCACGTAGGTTGAGGCGAACGGGTGCCGGATCACTTCGGAAAGATCCAGGGTGCGCGGCGCCAACATGACGAGGCCGAGACCGCCGATCAAGCCGAGATACTTTAGGAACTCCCGGAAATGCCGTACTCCTTCGCCCTGGCGAAAACGCCAGAAATCCGAAAAACGCCAGAACTGGTGACACAGCGCGGCGGTCACGCAGCAAAATACCACGAGGACGAACGCCGCCAAGCGGTCGTGCCAGCCAATGACGATACAGATCGGAGTGAGTATTTCCACCGCGATCGCGGCAAGCAGGATCGTCGGTGCGAACCACCCATTTCCGGCCTGCTTGATCGCTGCTCCCCAATTCACGACCTTGTCCAATGCCCTGAACGGAAACAGCGCCACCAGGAAGATCCGTAACAGCAAGGGAGTATAGTCGTTGATCAACATCATGGCGGCGCTCTTCCAAAACGTGAAGCACGGTCGCGTCCACCATGGTGGAACTGTGACGCTCCTGGAAGGTTTCTGTCGCATGGCCGGTCAGTCAGGCCCAAACCTTTTTATTTCATAATGGTGCCTTTGGACTGATACCTAAATAGTAGGTCACCAAAGAGAATGTGCCTCCATGGTTTTCCAGTTGGAGGGTGCCGGCGATGCCGCCCCGTAATGAAATGACAAGCCGGAGCACACCGACACGACAGTCTTGTTCACCGTCCGGCCGGTGGCATCAGTGGGTGAGTGGCACGAAAATCCGGTGCCGCCAGGGATCGACTGCATGGACGGAACGCGGATCGGGCAGAGACGGGACGAGTTCTCGCTCGGCAATGATCATGGTGCGCGCGCAACGGCTGTTCGCCTATGGTACGCATGATTGCGCTGACCGCCTGATCACCGGTCGAGATACCCGACGTGGCAACGCTACATCAGCGCCTCTCGCTCAATCCTCTTGAACCACTGGAGATACTTCCGATGAGTGATACCAAGGATCCAACCGCGCTAGCGCAACCCAATGCGACCCGCCTGCCGCGGGCGTCCTACTATCCGGTGCTCACCGGCCAACCCGCGCTTGTCACCGGGGCCAATTCCGGGATTGGCCGTGCGGTGGCGCTCGGCTTGGCCAAGGCCGGGGCCGACGTAGTGGTAAATTACGTCACTCATCCCGAAACGGCCGAGGAGGTCGTGCGTGAGATCGAAGCGATGGGCCGCCAGGCAATTGCGCTGCAGGCAGATGTCAGCAAGGAGGAGGACGTCGAGCGTATGTTCGCCGCCGCCATCGCGAGGTTCGGCACGCTGCACATCGTCGTCAGCAACGCCGGACTGCAACGCGACTCAGCCTATACCGAGATGACGCTCGATCAGTGGAACACGGTCATCGGCGTGAATCTCACCGGCCAATTCCTCTGCACGCGCGCGGCGGCGCGCGAGTTCAAGCGGCGAGGGGTCGTGTCATCGGTGTCCCAGGCGGCGGGCAAGATCATCTGCATGAGTTCGGTGCATCAAGTGATCCCCTGGGCTGGGCATGCCAACTACGCGGCATCCAAGGGTGGCGTGATGCTGCTGATGAAGACCATCGCGCAGGAACTAGCACCGCACTTCATCCGCGTGAACAGCATCGCGCCTGGAGCCATTCGCACGCCAATCAACACCTCCGCCTGGGACAACCCTTCGGCTTATGCCGACCTCATGACGCTGGTTCCTTACAAGCGTATCGGAGAGCCGGAGGACATAGCACAGGCCGCCGTGTGGCTGGCCTCCGATGCCGCCGATTACGTGACAGGCGCTACGCTGTTCGTTGACGGCGGCATGACCCTGTATCCCGGCTTCGCAACGGGAGGGTAGTCAAGCTGCGAGTGTTTGATTGGTATTAAATAGTACGTAATTTATCAAGCCGTAACCATTCCCCAAGACGAAGCACAAACAAATGACGTTTCATTATCAAAATATATACTTATTTTAGTATCGTAAGTGAGTGTAGGCCTTCGTTGCGTCTTCTATTTGATGTTTGTCCGGACCGAGAGATGTAAATACGCGTCGATCGGCGGACTCTATCAACGTAGAAGGTTAAAAACACATGCGTACTATAATCGTTTCGGCACTGTGTCTGTTCGCCGGACTTCCCGCCGCAATGGCGGGCGGTGCGCCCAATCACGGTAACGCAGTCATTGGTTTCGTCGCCGGCGAAGTAAGCGGAAACCAGGGATCGACGTTCAAGCAGTTCAATGAGACCAAAGGTTCTGGAAGCTCAGCCGGCTCCAGCGCCAGCGGGACCGTGTTCAATCTGAATGCCGGCGAGGGTTCCGGCGTGAAGTACTCGTCTTACGGAACAGCTCACTCCGACGTCTCGGTGACACCGTTCGGAGTCGTTTCCAACAGCAGCCATGACGCCGGCGCATTCGGCAAGGCCTGGGGCGAGAACGCCTCATTCAGCGCGTCAAACCAGACGTTTGGGCAGAGCAACGGAAACAGTTCGTTTACCAGCGAACAGAAGACGAAGACGACAGCATACAACAACAGCGAATACAAGGCCATCGCAGTTGTTGGATTCGCCAGCTTCGAAGGCGGCTACACAAGTAACTGACCGACGGTTCCGGGACGGCCCTGCGAGGGCCGTCCCACTTCGTTTTGTCCCAAGGAATCAATCCATGAATATCAAACTAACTGTGGTCACGCTGGCGATCGTGGCTGCCTTTGCTGGCGCGGCATCGGCCCAGACGGGCACCACTGGTACCACGGGCACCGCCGCCGCCACCAATGCGGTTACCGTCAATGCCTACACCGGGATGGGCAATGGCACGACGACTGACGGGACCGGTTCCGGTTCGGGCTCAACGCCGACGACCAACAACGTGCGCTACAGCGGTCACGAGTGGACAACGCCGTCTGTGCAGGGCAGCTACTTCGCCGGCGCCAACCCGTGCTTGATCGGTATCGGCGGCAGCGCGGCGGGCGGTCCGATCGGACTGAGCTTCACGTTCGGCCGCAGCGACGAGGGCTGTCAGCGCCGCAGCGATGCCGCCGCGTGGCACGCATTGGGGCATGACGATGTCGCCATGGCGCGGATGTGCCAGGACGACGACAATCGTAACGCCTTCGAGGCAATCGGCTATCTGTGTCCGCAGAACCGTCCCAAGGGCGCCCAGGTCGCCATGCTGACACCTCCCGCGGCACCGCCCGCCGCCGGCCCGGCTTCGCAGCCAATGAGCTATGCGCCAGTGTTGCCGAACCCCGCGATCGCCGCGCAACCAACGC
>JANXXW010000428.1 GCA_025350425.1 Rhodospirillales bacterium | reverse complement strand
CGCCCGACGGTCGCACCGCCGCCCAGCAACTGCTTGAGGTCGAAAACCGCGCACACGACCTGATCGTCGTGCAGCAACGGAGCTGGCTCGAATTGTGGGGCCTGCTGCGCGCCTCCGGCATCGAGGTCGCGGTTGCCTCCGCGCTTTCGGACGCGGACCGCCTGTGGCTCGACACCTGGTTCATGGACCGGGTGTTCCCGATCCTGACGCCGCTTGCCATCGATCCCGCCCACCCGTTCCCGTTCGTCCCGAACATGGGCCTGGTCATGGCGTTCGACCTGTTCCGCGACGAGGACTCGCACGCCATGAGCGCGCTGATCCCGCTGCCCGCGCAGGTCGAGCGTTTCATCCGCCTGCCCGCCGCGGACCCCACCATCGTCGGACCGATCCGTTTCCTGCTGCTTGAGGAGCTGATCGGCCTGTTCCTGGGCCGCATGTTTCCGGGCTTCCGTCTGCGCGGCCAGGGCATGTTCCGCCTGATCCGCGACACCGACGTGGAGTTCGAGGAGGAAGCAGAGGACCTCGTGCGGTCCTATGAAACCGCGCTGAAACGCCGACGCCGCGGCGTCGCCATACATCTGTCGATCAGCACCGACATGCCGGACGATCTGCGCGAACTGGTAATCGACGAACTGGAGGCGGCGCCGCAGGAAATCCACATCCAGGACGGACTGCTCGGCATCACCGACGTGCGCCAACTCATCGTGGACGACCGTCCGGACTTGCTGTTCGCGCCCTACACGCCGCGCTTCCCCGAACGTATCCGCGACTTCGCCGGCGACTGCTTCGCCGCAATCCGGGCCAAGGACATCGTCGTCCACCATCCCTTCGAGAGCTTCGATGTGGTGGTGCAGTTTCTTCGCCAGGCGGCGGGCGATCCGGCCGTGGTGGCGGTGAAACAGACCCTGTACCGCACCAGCCGCGACAGCCCGATCGTCAAGGCGCTGATCGAGGCGTCCGAAGCCGGCAAGTCCGTCACCGCCATGGTCGAGTTACGGGCGCGGTTCGACGAAGAAGCCAACATCCGGCTCGCGCGCACGCTGGAGGCGGCCGGCGTGCAAGTGGTCTATGGCTTTACCGAGCTCAAGACCCACGCGAAACTGAGCTTGGTGGTGCGCCGCGAGGGAGGCACGATGCGCAGCTACGCGCATTTCGGAACCGGCAACTACCACCCGATCACGGCACGCATTTACACCGATATCAGCTTCTTCACCTGCGACCCTGACCTCGTCCGCGACGCCTCGCGCTTGTTCAACTACATGACCGGCTATGCGCGACCCGAACGCATGGACGCGCTGGCGTTCAGCCCGCTGACCATCCGCGCCGTGCTGTACGAGCTGATCGATCGCGAGATCGTCTTTGCCCGCGAGGGCAAACCCGCGCAGATCTGGCTCAAGATGAACAGCCTGGTGGATGACAGGCTGATCGACCGCCTGTACGCCGCATCGCGCGCCGGAGTGGAGATTGACTGCATCATCCGCGGCATCTGCTGCCTGCGGCCGGGCGTGCCGGGCCTGTCCGAGAATATCCGCGTGAAATCCATCGTCGGGCGATTTCTGGAACACAGCCGCATCTGCGTGTTCGGCAATGGCCATGCACTGCCCAGCCGCCACGCCCGCGTCTACATCAGCTCCGCCGACTGGATGGCGCGCAACATGGATTGGCGCGTCGAGACGCTGGTGCCGATCCATAATCCGACGGTCCACGCGCAGGTGCTGGACCAAATCATGGTCGTGAACCTCAAGGACACCATGCAGTCCTGGAAGTTGCACGCCGACGGCGGCTGGAAGCGCGTGCCGGCCGGCACTGGTAAAAAGCGGATTTCGGCACACGATTATTTCATGACCAATCCCTCCCTTTCGGGCCGAGGCTCCGCCCTGCACAAGTCGCTGGTGCCCGTCACGCCCCACACCCGTCGCCCCGATCGTCTATCGCAGGACTGAATGCTACCTCATCAAACGGAAACCCACCCGCGTTGCGCGGTGGTCGATCTCGGCTCCAATTCGGTGCGCCTCGTGGTGTTCGAGGGGCTGGACCGCAATCCGACATCGATCTTCAACGAGAAGGCGGTGCTGCGCCTGGGGCGCGGCCTGCAGGACACCGGCCGCCTCAACGCGGAGGGCGTAACCCAGGCGCTCACCGTCATGGCGCGGTACGCGGCCATCGCTCGCGCAATGAAGGCGGAGCCGTTCGAGGTGCTGGCCACCGCCGCCGTGCGGGATGCAGCGAACGGCGCAGCCTTCGTGGCCGATCTCGAGGCACGGATGCCCGGCGTGCCGATCCGCATCCTGTCGGGCGAGCAGGAGGCGGCCTTTTCCGCCGACGGCCTGCTGTGCGGGATGCCCGGAGCCGACGGCCTCCTGGCCGATATCGGCGGCGGGTCGCTCGAACTGGTACGGCTTGATCGCGGCGTGCGTGGCGCCGCGCTGACCCTGCCTCTCGGCGTGATCCGGCTGGCCGACCGTGCCGGCGGAGACCTGGATCGGGCGCGGGCGCTGGCCGACAAGGACCTCGATACGGCTGCGGGCTTGGACATGGTCGCCGGGCGCGACCTGTATCTGGTGGGAGGCGCGTGGCGGGCCTTGGCGCGCGTGCACATGGCGCAATCCGGCTATCCCTTGAACATGGTCCAGGCCTACACGCTCACGCCGCAGGCGGCGCGTGAATTGGCGGCGGGCATCTCCGGCTCGCCCAAGCGCATCCTGGAGCGTATGAGCGGAATGCCGCGTCGCCGCGTGGAAGACCTTCCCTACGCCGCCGTTGTCCTACGCCGCCTACTACGCTCGACCGGCGCCGGCCGCATTGTGTTCAGCGCCCTCGGCTTGCGCGAAGGTTGGTACATGCAGCGGCTCTCGGCCGAGATGCGCGCGGAGGACCCGATGCTTTCGGCGGGGCAGGCCCTGTCGCGCCGGCTTGGACGGGACCAGGGGATGCCGCCCGCGCTGCTGGCCTGGACCGCAGGCCTGTTTCCCGACGAGACGCCGCAATCTCACCGCCTGCGTGAGGCGGCTTGCTGGATGTCCGATGCGGGCAGCCACGATCATCCCGAATACCGCGCCGAACAGAGCTTCCTGCGTGTGCTTCGCCAACCCGGCAGCGGCATGAGCCACCCGGCGCGCGCGTTCCTCGCAACCGTGCTCGCGCTCCGCTACGACGCCGAACCGGAAGCCGAGTTCCTGGCCCCCGCCCGCGCCCTGATGGTGCCCGAGTCATGGCGGACGGCCACCGTTCTGGGCATGGGATTACGGCTGGCCTACACGCTTTCTGCTGGAACGCCGGACCTGCTGGCCGGCACGGAGTTGCGCGCGGGTCAATCGTTGATGTTGCGGCTGACTCCGGGGACCGGCGTATTCGCGGGCGAGAGTGTCACGCGGCGGCTGGATCGCCTTGCGCAGATACTGGGAGTCGCGGCGCTGACCGAGGACGCGACCTGAGACAGCACGGCCTCGGTCAGTCGTTCAGCGGCTGATCATGCCCAGGACCTTGGCCGTGAGCGCCGCCAGCGTGAACGGCTTCGTCATGACTTCCATTCCCATTTCCATCTGGCTGTCGCGCACCGCCGTGCTCTCGGCATAGCCGGTGACGAACAGCACCTTGAGGTCTGGGCGGTGTTCCCTCGCTGCGTGGGCAAGCTGGCGTCCATCCATCCCGCCGGGCAGGCCGACATCGGTCAACAGGAGATCGATTGGGGTGGGAGACTCCACGATCTGCAGCCCAGACTGTCCGTTTTCGGACACCAGCACCTTAAAGCCCGTCTCCAACAGCGCTTCGGCGATGATCCCCCGCAACTCCTGCTCATCCTCGACGATCAGCACGACCCCTCCACGCACCGCCGCCGGCTCGGCTTCGGCGCTGCTCTCCTGGATGCCATCAACCAACCCAATGTGCCGAGGAAGGTAGATCGACAATTTCGTTCCCTGGCCCTCGTCGCTGCTCACAAGCATGTGGCCGCTGGATTGCTGGACGAAACGGTGGGTCATGGTCAGGCCGAGTCCCGTGCCCTCACCGGCCGGCTTCGTGGTAAAGAATGGATCGAAGACACGCGCGATCACTTCCGGGGACATGCCCACGCCAGTGTCGCTGATGGTCAGCACGACATACTCGCCGGCCGCCCCCTCTCCCCACGGCGGCGGGTCGGCCCTCGTGCGCCGGTCGGGGAACACGCTGTTCGTGGTTTCGATCACAAGGCGGCCGCCATCGGGCATCGCGTCGCGCGCGTTGATGACAAGGTTGAGCATCGCGTTTTCGAGCTGATTCGGGTCGCACAGGGTCGGCCATAGATTAGCCGCCATCCGGGTCTCGATCTGGATGCCCGGACCGACGGTGCGCTTGAACAAATCTTTAAGACCGCTGATCAGCTTATTCATGTCGGTCGATTTGGGATCGACATTCTGGCGGCGCGAGAAGGCGAGCAGACGCTGGGTTAAAGCGGCGGCGCGATCGACCGATTTCATCGCAATGTCGATATAGCGTTGGAGTTCCGCAGTGCGCCCTTGCTGCGTGCGTATCCGCATCAGTTCGAGACTGCCGGAGACGCTCGCCAGCAGGTTGTTGAAGTCGTGCGCCAGTCCGCCGGTCAACTGGCCGACAGCCTCCATTTTGAGCGACTGGCGCAATGTGTCCTCGACCCGCCCGCGTTGTATCGCCTCGGCCTGTAACTTGGCGTTCGCCTCGGTCAACTCTCTGGTACGGTCGGCGACATTTTCCTCCAGAACGGCACGAAGCCGTGCCTCTGCGTCGCGGACGTCTCCAATACTACGTATGCGGTCCACGGCACTCGCCAGCAGGTTGGCGTAACTCCGGAGAAACAGCATGTCGCTCTCGGTAAACTGGCGCGGGACATGGCTGTCGATCTGGAGGATGCCGAACGGCGGTTTCCCGTGACCACCGATAATGACGACGTTAGCTACCGCGCGAACGTTGTTTTCGATCAGGAGCGCCGAATACTTGAACCGCTTTTCGGTCGCGATATTCGTGGAAATCATCGGCTCTCCCGTCCGAAGCACATGGCCTTCCGAGGTGTCGTGCTCCGCAATCACGGTCGCATGTCCCACGACCCCTGGCTTCCAACCGACGCCCGCACGCACCAGCAAGGTCTTGCCGTCCGGTCGCAACTCCACGACATTCGCGAGATGCGTGCCCAAGGCCTGCCCCGCCAGCCGACAGGCCTCGGTCAGGATTTCGTCCAGATCTTCGGACATCAAGGACAACTCGCCAAACTTGGCCAAGGTTTGTTGTTGCAGGAGTAGTTCTTTGCGCCCTGGTGTCTTCGATTTTTTCAAGAAGGGTTCTCTGTCCTATTTCGATTGCATATCGCAATCGTTGACTTGCTCATTTGAAAAATACACGACCTGCAACCTGATTATTAGGTCTGGTGGAACTCAACGCGCAGACAATTAGGATACGTCTAGTTCCATGCCTCGTACTTTTCTATGAGCCATACCGCTCGTGAATGTGTCAATATTTTCGACGTAATTTACGAGCCTGAAAGATGGACGTGACAATATAGTGTTGATCGACGCGCCAGATCAATCAAAGGTAGTTTCATCTCCGACAATCGATTATTTTCTGTGACCGCGGGAAGTAACACGCTAATCACTTTTCCGTTCCTCATGCCCCGCGTTATCCCTGCGTGGACAGCAGGGGGCGGCGATGTTCCGAAAATGGTTCGGCTCCTGGCGAATGAGCGACGCCCCACTTCCCAGCGTCGGCGGACGCCGTGGCTTCGCTGAATCGGCGGGCACGATGGCCGGCTTCCAGCCCGCCGAGGTTGACGCGAGCTTCGGACGCCCGCCTGCCTAGCCACGCGGGAGCGTGACGCCGAACCACGACGCGGGCAGCCCGGCGCAGCCTTTCGCCAGCACCGGCCCCGCAGGTCATCGCGCGCGGATGCGGGACAAGGTCCGAGACCGCGGTATCGACGCGCTGGCCGATTACGAATTGCTGGAGATGCTGCTGTTCCTCGCGTTCAAGGCTGGCGACACGAAGCCGCTGGCCAAGGCGCTCATCAACCGGTTCGGCAGCTTCGCGGCCGTGCTCGCGGCGTCTTACGAGGAACAGATCAGAGTACCCGGACTTGGCCCACATAGCGTCACCGCGCTCCAGATCGTGCGGGCAGGCGCGATCCGCATGGCGCTGGCCGAGGTGAAAAAACAGCCGATTCTAAACTCGCCGGAAAAGCTATCCGCTTATCTGAATATAGTTCTCGCGCGTGAGAAAGTGGAGCAGTTCCGGGTGCTGTTCCTCAATTCTCGCAACAGCCTCATTGCCGACGAGATGCAGGGGCGGGGCACTGTGGACCATACACCCGTCTATCCGCGCGAGATCGTCAAGCGGGCGCTGGAGCTGCAGGCCACCGCCATCATCCTGGTCCACAACCACCCCAGCGGTGACCCCTCGCCCTCGGCCGAGGATGTTGCGATGACGCGCGAGATCCGTGAGGCCGGGCGACTCCTGTCGGTCCAGTTGCACGATCACGTCATAGTCGGCAACGGCAACTCGTTCAGCTTTCGGGAGCTGGGCCTGCTGAACTGACAGGGGCCGATTTCTGGCCAAGGCCAAAGTGTCGCCGCGACTACAATCTGATATAGTCTTGTGCTCACTGGCATGGGAACGCGTGGCGCAAAATGAACGTCAAACCGATCGAGCAGGAATCCGCTGAGGCGATGCCGGCCGAGCCGACGCATGCCCGCCGGTTCGGCAAGGCACGGGCGGCGCAATCCACCGCGCTGTTGGAGGACTACGCCGAGTTGATCGCCGACTTGCTCGGCACCGCTGGCGAGGCGCGCCCGACCGACA
>JANXXW010000491.1 GCA_025350425.1 Rhodospirillales bacterium | reverse complement strand
CGGCCTGTCGCGCAGCACCAGGTGGGACCACGGTTTCGGACTGTCCGCCGAAGCGTGCGGCGGCGTGCGCGGCGCCTGGCGTATCGGCTATCGCCACCCTCGCCGTGAAGCCGGCCACGCGCAGACGGCCGTGGATCGTGCCCAGCAAGGCTGCCTCCCCACCGTACAGATGGGCGCAGCCAGTGGCGTCGATCCATAGCCCGTCCGGCGCATCGGGCGAGGTTAGCGGCGCGAACCGCAGGCACCAGGCTGAAAGTCGCGCGAGCGCCGCCGCGTCGCCCTGCGGGTCGGCCTCGCGCGTATCCAGCCCGCGCAACATCGTCCGCGCCTTGGCCAGCGGCATCCCGGCCCGTAAGCCGATCGCCAAGGCGGCCTGGTCGGCGGCGGCCACCACGCGGAGGCGACCGTCATGCACGGTGGTAACGAGTGGCGTTTCAGGCGACGGCGCGGCGTCCGAGCAATTGCTGCCCCGGTAGTTGCGGCGAATGCGATCGGTTGGCCAGGTCGGAAGCCAGACGGAGACGATGCGGCGCATCCCCCACCTCCACAATCCACGATGCAGGCTCACCGCCACGACGGCGCACGAGGTCGAGCTGCCAGCGTGACAGCCCCAGGCCAGGCCAATCCGGCCGTTGCTGCAAAGGTGGCGCGCACGGCAGGCACGCCACCCGCCAGCGCGTCACGGCTGCGTTCGGCTCGAACGTGCCGGCAGCGGGAGCACCGACCTGGCGGGAGCGCCTCGTTCGAAGCAACACGAAGGCGATCACGCCGGCGGCCTCGGCGGCGAGCTGCAACCGACGCGAGGCGGTAAGCCCCAGCCGACCGCGCACCTCGCCGATCACCCCGGCGAGCTTGCCGCCAGTCGCGTCGCGGTAGCGCAACGCGTCCTCCATGGCCTGAAGCACCCCGGCCGGCCTACCGGCCTCGGCATACACTACCCTGTCCGGATGCAGGCCGGCCGCGGCCAGGGCGGGCGGGAACAGGTCGCGCCGCTCCATCACCCAGAGTATCGGGCCGTCGGTGCGGGCCAGCAGCCCGGCTACCAGCAAGGTCGCCGCCGTGCCGTGCTCCGCTTCCGGTCCCGCCCCGGCCACTTCATGCAATGCGCCGTGCCCCAGGCCGCCACCCAGGCTCGCATCGATCGCGGAGACGCCTGTGGACAGCATCTTCCCCGGGTCGCTTTGCCGTGTTTTAGATCGCTGAAGACGCCCAATCCGAGCGCGCAGATCGGCCACGGGGAAAGCCGGGATCGCCAAATCGCCTGTAAGTGCCATTCTAACCTCGCTTACGCGAAGAGAACATATGTAGAACATGCAGCTTGAGTCGAGTCGTATTTTCAACACGAATCAGAGACGTTTTCGTTCCGTGTGTTGCACGGCGATCCTACTCCTTCGTCAAAGCCTTCCGCTCTAAGTTCGCGGCACCGATCCTGGTCCCACCGACCTTGTCCGCCCCGCCGGCCTCCTTGACGCCAGGTTCCTTGTGATTGCCGGTATTCTGCTCGTCGCCGGTGTTTTGCTCGTCGTCGGTATGCGCGACATCTTGCTCGGTGTGCGGCGGCTTCAGGGCGTTCTCCTATGCTGTGCCGCGAGCGGCACGCGCGAACAACGCTCAGGGGGGGGGCCCTGCGCGTTAACGAAGCGTTCACCAACCAGGCGCAGGATGCGGCGTCCGGAGCGCTCGTCCATGCCGCATCGTCGTTTCAAAACGTCCCAGGTCGAACTATCGCGCCTGATCCAGAACGGCATCGCGTTCGCCCTGTCGGTGGCGATCGCAACCTGGATCGGGCTGACGCTCGAACGGTCCACGGGGATCGCGCTCATATGGCCGCCCACGGGGATCATCCTGGCGATGCTGCTGGCAGCGCGAGCGCCCCGGCATGGATGGAAACGGGCAGGTATCCTGGCGCTTGGCCTTTCCACCAACTTCGCGGTGCTCGTGGCCCTAGGCCGGTCAGAAATCACGGTGGCACGCGACCTGACCGCCTGTTTCATCGAAGCGATGGTGGCTTTCGCGCTGCTGCGGGGCGATCTCGATGGGCGTTCCAATCTTGCCCGCCCGAAGCGCTTCCTTTTGTTCGCCGCGCTCGACGTGGCGACGGCTTGCCTCGCCTCCGCCCTCTGCATCGCGGTCCTGTTCGGATTTTCCCGACTGGAACTGCTGCCGGTTTGGTGGGCGAGCCACGTGCTTGGCTTGATCGTGACAACTCCACTGGTTCTGGCGTTGGCCGGACGCCAGGGTGCTTTCCGCGCGTTCGAAGACCGGCGCGCCGGGGCCGTGCTGCTGCTGGGCCTGACGGCGGTGGCGGTGGGGGCGATGGTGGCGGCAACGTTCACGCAAAACGACCTGCCGCTCCTGTTCCTGCCTTTTGTACCGTTGGTGGTGGCGCTCTGGTTTGGACCGTCCACTGTCGCGTGGGCGCTCCCGCTTTCGATCCTCATGGCCGTATTATGCGGCGCGGCGAGCAACGGGCCACTCAAACTGGCTGCTATCGAGAATTCGACTTTCAGGCTCGTCGGCATGCAGATCTATCTCGCGACGCTGATAACCACGCTGCTACCGCTCAGCTCCGCCATCGCCAGGCTTCATCGGAGCAAACAGGTATTCGGCCGCCGCACCTCGGCCGTGCGCGAGGTAGCGGCAAGCATCCGCGAGAGCGAGCAACTGTATAGGGTGCTCGCCGACAATTCGAGCGACATAATCAGCCGCTTCAGCCTCGATGGAAACAGGCTGTACGTCTCCCCGTCGGTGGTCGATATCCTTGGCTGGCCGGCAGAAGAGATGCTTGGCGCGGATTACCGGCGCTACATCCATCCGGACGACGCGGAAGCGCTGCGGGCGATGGGCGCGAGGCTAGGCGCGGGCGCCACGGAGCGGGCCACCCAAATCTACCGCAACCTGCGCCGGGATGGCACATGGGCATGGTTGGAAGCCCGGGTGATCCTGGTGCGCAACGCCGATGGCAGCCCACGCGAGTTGATTGGCAACACCCGTGACGTTTCCCACCAGAAGGAGACGGAGCTGGCGCTCGCCGCCGCCGCCGCCGACCTGACCGAGCTCGCGGCGACGGACGCGCTAACCGGCGTGGCGAATCGCCGCCGCTTTGACGAGATGCTGGACCGGGAATGGCGCCGGGCGATGCGCTCGCACGCTCAACTCTCGATGCTGCTGATCGACGTCGATCATTTCAAGCTGTTCAACGACCAGTATGGCCACTTGATGGGCGATACCTGCCTGCACGCCATCGCCACCGCCATCGCCAGCAGCGTCCGCCGTCCGGGCGACCTCGTGGCGCGGTATGGCGGTGAGGAGTTCGCGGTCATTCTTCCAGATACCGATGGTAGCGGGGCCATGGAGATCGCGGCGAGAGTACGGGAGGGAATCGCCGCCCTGGCGATGCCGCATATCGGCAACCGAAGCGGCCACGTCACCGTGAGCATTGGCAGTGCCGAGGCAGTCCCGAACCGCAGCACGGCCAGTTCCGTCCTGGTTGAGGCGGCCGACGCGGCACTTTACGAGGCCAAACGCCTGGGGCGGGACCGCACCGAACGCGCACCTATGATCGACATGGCCGAGAACATCATGGTCCTGCCCTGGGCCATCCGCCGAGAAGGCTAAGGCGGCGGGAAGGCCATCCGCCGGGAAGGCTAGGCGGCGGCGGCCACCGCGTATCCGCCGGAAAGACGCCAGACCCGATCCAGCTGCTCCACGCCTGTCAGCCGGTGCACGATCAGAATGATCGTTCGCGTGCCGGCCACCTCGTTCAGCGTGGTCAGGAATTCGCGCTCGGTATCGACGTCAAGCCCGGCGCAGGGCTCGTCCAGGATCAACACCGAAGCCGGCGAAAGCAGCGCGCGAGCCAGCGCCAGGCGTCGTCCCTGCCCTCCCGAAAAGCCCATTCCGGCCTCACCCACCCAGGTATCGAGACGCTCCGGCAGGCCGCGCACCATCTCGCCCATTTGCGCCGCGTCCAGCGCCGCCCACAGGGCCACATCACTGGCGGCTGGATTAGCCAGTAGCAAGTTCGCGCGAATCGTGTCGCTGAACAGGTGCGTTGCCTGATTGAGCATTCCCACACGCCCACGTAATTCCCCCGCCGCTAGGGTTGCGATATCGACCCCGCCCAGCAGCACACGGCCGGATTGCGCCGTTGCCAGGCGCAGCGCCAATGCGGCCAAGGTGGATTTCCCGCTACCGGATGGCCCGAGCAAAGCGACCCGAAACCCCTGCGGGATATCCAGGGTAAGGCCATCGAATATCCAGGGTCGGTCCGGCTGCCAGCGAAACCGCACCGCCTCGAACCGTAGCGCGCTTCCGGGTGGCATAGCGGCCGGCGATAAGGGCTCCGCTCCAGCTTCGGAAGGCTCCTCCGCCGCCGCGACAACGCGCCCGGCCGCCACCTCCGCCTGTCCCGCCAGCCATCCCGCCCGGGGCAGACCCGAGACCGCCTCGAACGCGGCGATCACCAGGAACAAGGACGCGACCGCGAGGACCCCGGCCAATGTCCCGACATTCAGCAGCAGCAGCCCCAGCGCGGCCTGCCCACACAGCAGAGCGATGACACCAGCCCAGGCGACTCCCAGCGACTGCCGATGCTGGGCGGAGAACAGGGCCGCCTCTCGCGCCTGCACGGAAGCCAACATGCTCCCTTCCAGTCCAAAGGCTCGCACTTCGCGGATGCCACTCACGGCATCCACGGCGGCTACCCGCATCGCGGCACCGGCCTCAGCCACGCGCTTACCGCCGCCGCGCGCGAGCCTCGCGGCCCAGGCCGGAATCACGAACGCGCTCGCCACGAACAGCAGCCCCACGCCGATGGTCAAACCTGGACCCAGCCGCCACAGCGCCACCAGCAGTATGGGCAGCAACATCGCAGCACCCGCCATTGGCAGCAGAATGCGGAGATAAAGGCCGTCCAGGGCCTCGACGTCGCCCACCAGGCGAGCAAGCACGTCGCCGCTGCGCCGATAGCCCAGGCCACCGGCGGCCCGCCCGGCCAGTCCGCGAAAGAACCACACCCTCAGGTCCGACAGCGCCCGGAACATCGCGTTGTGCGTCACCAAGCGCTCGACGTAGCGCAGCACCACACGGGCTGGCGCCAGCACGCGCAGCCATAGCGGCGCCGCGAGCGTGCCGCCGAGCAGTGCCGCTGCGATCACGGTACCCGAAACCGTGGCGAGCGCCACGCCGGATGCCAGCGCCACCAACGAGATAACGGCGCCCAACACGAGCCAAGGCGCCCGCCTGCGCCACAGCGCCAGGACTCGCGTGAGTGCGATCATGCCACTCCTCGCGCGGTCACTACCTGGCCTTCGCGCAGGTCAAGCCGGCGTACCGCGAAGCCGTTGCCGGAAAAGGCATGCGCGGCGGCGGAATGGCTGGCCAGGATGACGGTGCGTCCGACCGCGAGGCGTCGCAGGCTATCCAGAACCTCGGTTTCGGTTGCGGGATCCAGATGGGCGGTCGGCTCATCCAGCAGCAGCAGCGGCGCATCCTTCAGAAAGGCGCGCGCGATCGCGACGCGTTGTGCCTGGCCGCCCGACAGGCCGAAGCCCGCCTCCCCGATGGTGGTATCGAGACCCTCCGGAAGATCAGCAACAAAACCGTCCAGCCGTGCGGCCCGCACCGCGTCAGCCACCTGCGCGTCGGTGGCCTCAGGCCGCGCCAAGCGAATATTCTCGCGGATCGAGGTGGCAAATAGCATGGGCGTCTGGCCGATCCAGGCGGTAAGACGCGATAAGGCGCGCGGCACCAGCGTCGTGAGATCGGCGCCGTTCAGCGTCACCCGACCGCCACCCGGTGGCACGAAGCCGAGCAGGATCTCGATTACGCTGGACTTGCCAGCCCCCGACGGTCCCGCCAGCACGAGCGTCTCGCCTGCCGGAACCCGGAAGCTCACGCCGTCAAGAGCAGGGCCGCGCGCCGGGTCCCAGGTCAGCTGCACGTTCTCGAACGCCACGGCGATCCCTTGGGCGGCCACGTTGCGGATGTCGCGAGGCGCTTCGGGAAGCGGCGCCTCCGGCAGCGCGGCGAGCGCCTCGGCCGCGCCAAGCGCCTTGAAGCGATCCTGGTAACTAGCTGAAAACGTCCGGAGCGGGGCAAAGAACTCTGGCACCAGCAGTAACACGAACAGCGCGCTGCCGGGGTCGCCCTGTCCGCCCGAAAGGCGCGCGGCGAAGCGAAGCGCCAGCGTCACCAGAGCAAGCGCGAACGCGAGGTCAAGCACCGTCGCGGACAGGAACGCGACCCGCAGCACCCGCATGGTCCGCTGACGCAATTCATCGGCGGCCTGGGCAAGACCACGGGCCTCATCGTCGATACGTCCGTTCAGGACGATTGTACCGATGCCACGGATACGGTCGAGGAAGCGCGCCTGGAGGCGTCCCATGGCGGAGAATTGCTGACGCGACGCCTTCGCGGCCCCCAACCCCGACAGCGCCATGCCCACTGGCACGATCAGGCCGGCACCTGCCAGGATCAGGCCGCCCACGGGGTCGACGATCAGGACGACCAACGCCACCAATGCCGGTCCCAGGATCGCTAACCGAGAGGCCGGCATCCAGCGGGCGAAGAACGCGTCGAGCGCTTCGATCCGGTCGATCACGGTCGCCACCAATTCGCCCGAAGACCGTTCCCGCAGCAGCGCCGGCCCGGCTGCAAGCAATCCGCCCAGCGCCTCCGTCCGCAACCGCCGACGCGCCGACGCGCCCGTCCCGAACGCCGCACGCTCGCTCAGGAATCCGGTGGCGGCCCGCACCAACGCGAGCACCGCGAACACGGCGAGAAGATCGGGCGTAGACCAGTGAGACGGATGACCAAGCGCCCCGTCCAGTATCTGACCGATACAGAACGCTTGCCCGATCGCCGCCGCGACACCCAGCAACCCCAACGCAACCATCCAGCGGACCAGGCTGCTCGATGGCTCGGCCTTGCCCCGCAGCCAACGCGCCGCACCCTGTTTCAGCTCACTCATGGCAGCGCATGTAGGCTGCAACCGGCCTCATGCCAACGTGAATGCGGATGATGCGACGTCTCCAGGCTGGACAAACCGCGCGCACTGCAGTCGGCTAGTCCGTCCGCAATGCCCGCATGGCCGTGCTGGCCAGCGCCGTTGCAGCAGCCGGCAGGATGGCATCGTTGAAATCATAGTTTGGATTATGCAACCCGCGGCCACCATCGCCGGGGCCGTTGCCGATCCACAAGAAGGCGCCTGGGAGTTTGGCCAGATACCAGCCAAAATCCTCGCTCGCCATCGTCGGCGGCAGGTCCCGCCGCAGCGCCAGCCCGGCATCTGTCACCGCTCGCGCGACCAACTCGGCGCAATCGAGGTTGTTCACGACCGGACCCATACCCGGCGTGATTTCCACTTCGGCGGTCATCCCGAACGTCGCCGCGATACCGTCGACCACGCGCCGGATACCTGCGTCCAAGGCGTCGCGAATGGCCGGCTTGAACGTGCGGTGCGTGCCTTTCAGCGTTACGCTGTCGCAGATTTGGTTCGCGGCCATGCCACCATCGATCATTCCGATCGAAATCACCGCCGTCTCCAGCGGATCGATGTTGCGTGAGACGATGGACTGCAGCGCCACGATCAGGTGTCCCGCCGCCACCATCGGATCGAGCGTCAGGTGCGGCATACCGGCGTGCCCGGCCAGTCCTCGCAGCGTGATATAGACCCGCGAGCCGCCTGCCATGCACGCTCCGTCATGGATCGCCACGGTTCCCGCCTTGAGGCCGGGCCAATTATGGTAGCCGAAGATACGCTCCATCGGGAACCGTTCCAGCAGCCCGTCTGCCAACATGCTTCGGGCGCCTCCATAGCCCTCCTCCGCCGGCTGGAACACGAGTTGCACCGTTCCGCTCCAACTCGTATCGGCCATCAGCAGCGCCGCCGCACCCAGCAGCGACACGGTATGTCCGTCATGTCCGCAGGCGTGCATGATTCCGGGAGTGCCTGAGGCATATGGCAGTCCCGTGGTCTCGGTGATCGGCAGGGCGTCCATATCCGCCCGTAAACCAACGCTCCGGTGCGAAGCACCGCGCGCGATGGTGGCCACCACGCCATTGCCGCCGACGCCGCCGATATAGGGGATACCTAGCTCATCCAGGCGAGCGGCGACGAAACGTGAGGTCTCCTGCTCGTGCAGCGACAATTCTGGATGAGTATGCAGGTGGCGGCGCCACCCGGTCAGCTGCTCGTGAAGCACTTGTTCCATATGCCGATCATCCCACCCCGGCGCCGACAATTCCAGTGCCCAGGGGTCATCTCGCATCCGAGATTTAAGCCGACGCGGCGGCGTTCGTGTCCAATTCTGTACTCGGGTCCGCCGGCACGTCCGTTGGCCGTTCTCGCTGCAACGGGATATCGATCATGTAGCGGGTGCCGTTCTCCTCCGTCATCGACAGTTTTGCACCCAGTTGTCGCGCGAAGCCACGAATGAGCTGGCGGCCCAGGCCATCCCGCCCTTCCAGTTCCGTATCCGCCTGGCCGACCTGAATGCCGACGCCGTCATCCTCTATTTCGAGCCGGGCAATGTTGTCGATCAGGGTTAGGCGCACACGAATATGGCCGCGCCTCTCGCCAGGAAACGCGTATTTTGCCGCGTTGCTGACCGCCTCGGTCACGATCAAGGCAATCGGCACCGCCTGGTCTGAAGATATCTGCAACTCCGGAGCCTCGATGTCCAACTGAACGCGCTGGTCTCCGTTCGAGGCTCCGTCGCCGATCGCCTGGAGTAACTGCTCACATAGCTCGCGGAGGAACGCACGCATGTTGATCGTGTGTAGTTCGCCATGCGCGTAGAGATGCCGGTGAAGGGTTGCCAGCGCCCGAATACGGTCCCGGGCCGACTGGAACTCTGCCTTGGCTTCTGGCTGCTTGATCCGGCTTGCCTGTAGATTGAGCAAGGATGCAACGATCTGCAGGTTATTTTTCACCCGATGATGAATTTCCTGCATCAACAACTCCTGCTGTGTCGACGCTACCCGAAGCTTGCGGCGCTGTTCGCCTAAAGCGTCCGTGGCACGCGCAAATGCTTCGGACAATTCTCGGATTTCCGACGGGGCGCCATCCAAGTTCGTGGGGTCGAACGTGCCGCCAGCCTGCCAGCGGCGAACGGCGCTGGACAATTCCTTCATGGGCTTCGCCACCGCAACGCTGGTGCCTACGGCCACGGCCGATACGCCGATCAACATCAGCACAATAAGTTCTGCACCCCGGCGGATGAGTAAGGATGCATCGTGACCCGCCTCGAATTGCTGCCAGACAATAATCCCAGAAAGAAGCGCCAAGGGCACTACAGCCGCAATCAACAATAGCACAAGCCGGACGTGAGTTGTGTCGATACGCATTACAATATCAACCCGAAGGCAGCGCCTTCGCGCGAAATGTTACTTATTGCGATCGCCCTCGATTAAACGAAGTAATGCTTCCGGCACCGGTTCACTCACGACCCCGTCGTACAATTGGTGCAACCGGTTCTCCAACCAAGCATCAAAAGCTTTTCCCGGCATTTTGGATTTTGAAGCCGCAGGACGAACTGGCTCCTTTGGTCGCTTCATTTCGGTAGATTTCGCCCCAAAAATTCAGTCGGGGCGGTCACCTTGCGGCCCCCGCCCCGACATCACGGAATATAGGTTCGATCCTGCTCCTTATTGTAGGATAAACCCAGGGACTTTACAAAGGCGTAGATGCCGGGGCTGAAAGGCGATCGCGAAGCGCGTCGAAACGCAAGGTAGCGCGCTTGTGGTCTGGGCTGCCAACTTCCGGCTGGTCACCCATGAGCCAGGTCTCCAGCTGGCGACGGGCACGAAACACCCGGCTTTTGGCGGTACCAACAGCACATCCCGTCGCCTCGGCAAGCGCCTCGTAGCTCATGCCATGAATGACCACCATGACCAGCGCCTCCCGCTGGTCGGCCGGTAGGCGGGACATGGCGCTTGCCAGCTCCTTCAACGCCAAACGGTTCTCATGCGGAGCCTCGGTCGCGAACGCAGACTGAGGCACATCGTCTATATCAGTGGTATCGCGGCGCTTGCGGAGGTTGGAGATGAAGCGATTACGGAGGATCCGATGCATCCAAGCCGCGAAATTCGTGCCGGGAATAAAGCTTTCCTGAGCCGATAACGCGTTGCACACGGCATCCTGTACCAGATCCTCGGCTCCTGCGCGGTTACGGGTCAGCGCGAGCGCCTGAACACGCAGTTTTGGCAGAATGGCGATCACCTGGTCGTGGAAGATTAGGCTGGTCATCGTTAACTCCATTACGGCATCCGTAACTGAACAATGAACGGGATCCCAAAAGTGTTGCATGGTCGTATTCACGAAGTCGTGGGTAGGTATGATGCCGATTACGCCTCGGCATCACTCGGTGCGCGCTGCATCGTGGCCGAAAGCTGCCTGCGTGCCCGGGATACACGCGCCTTGATAGTGCCGACCGGTACTGCACAGATTAATGCCGCGTCCTCGTAGCTGAGGCCCTGCGCTCCAACCAGAACCAGCGCCTCGCGCAACAGGGGAGGTAAGGTAAAGAGTTGCCGGTGCAGATCGGACAAATCGAGGTGGCTATCCTGCGCCGGGGCAGCGGCCTCGCTTTCGTCGAAGGACTGCGCCAAGGCCCGATCCTCGGTCTTGCGGCGGCGTCGTTGTTCGTAGAAGGCATTGCGTAGGATGGTGAACATCCAGGCGCGCATGTTGGTCCCCGCCTGAAACCGGGGCAACGCAGCGAGGCCGCGAACCACCGCCTCCTGCACGAGATCGTCAGCTTCTGACGTTTGACGTGCCAGGAAACGTGCAAACCCTCGAAGTTCTGGTAGCACGGCAATCAACACAAGGCGCGGGTCGGCACTGGTCAAATCGTCTCCATCCCTGTTTCATGTCATGCTGGCAGCCCAATTAGGGCACAGCGGTGTCAGCTACGTTATCTGCAAAGGGTCTTGGTTCAATGTCCAGCCTACGCCGTGAAGATCTTATCCGTGCGCTGCCATACGCGCGACGTTATGCCCGTGCTCTAACCGGACACCAAAGCGTTGGCGATGGCTTGGTGGCCGAGGCACTCAAGGAAATGCTCACTGACACGAGCGGCGCCGAACCTCGGCAGGTCTTGTACGGTAGCGTGACCCGCCGTTTTGACATGTCTGCCAAACCAAGCATCGGTGCCAGCGGACTGACGCAAAAGCAGCGGCAACTGCTTCTGCTCACTTCGCTGGAGGAACTGACGATCGAGCAAGCCGCGTTGCTCCTGGAGATCACAGTGATAGATGCGGCCGAACAGTTGCGTGGCGCGCGCGACCATTTATGTGCCTCGGCCGCGACGGACGTGCTCATCATCGAGGATGAACCGATCATCGCTATGGACATTGAGGAACTGGTCCAAAATTGCGGACATCGTGTCGTGGGCGTGGCAGCCACCGAGGCTGAAGCCGTCGCCATCGCCGCGCGGGAAAAGCCGGGACTGATCCTGGCCGACATCAATCTTGGCGTCGGCGGCGATGGTTCGAGTGCCGTTGCCCGAATCCTCAGGCACCACAAGGCGCCGGTGATCTTCGTCACGGCCTATCCCGAACGCCTGTTGACCGGCGACTCGCTGGAGCCGGCCTTCGTCATAACCAAGCCATTCGAGCCGGTCACGTTAGCGATAGCCACCTACCAGGCCGTGACGGGGGGCGTACTGCTCGACTGAGCCACCCGGTTCCTCAGTTCAACAGGGGAACCCAGGATTGGCTGATGCGCTTTCACGTTGTGCGCGGCATGAGCCGCTTACGAGGGACTTATCAGCTTAATGAACCAAGTCTCATCGACCACGAACACCGGAGTAGCGTCGACAAACCGGACCCCGCGCGTATTTTACGTCAATCCTTTATCCGTCGGTCCGCTCCGGAACTGGCCCGCCCTGCTCGACCACGCGTCCGGCATGGGCTTCAAACAGATCATGGTGGCCCCGCTTTTCGCGGCGTCGAACTTGTTCCTGCCCACCGATCTGGACCTGCCGCACGAGGTATTCGAGTCTGCGGGATCAGCTCGCGCCCTGCTGGGCAAGCTGGCCGAACTATGCGCCGTGCACGGCCTTGACTTGCTGCTCGACGTGCCGCTTGCCGCCTTATCGGCTGCTGGAAAGACAGCCGGAGAGCAGCCGCATTTGTTTCAAGCCTCCGGTCCCGCCCACGCCCTCGATCCGCGTTCCTACGCGGCCGGTGGTGACGCGGCATGGTCTCGGTTCGATAGTCAGCCCGAGGCGCTGGCGTCCTGGTGGGCCCATCGCCTTTCCGATTGGGTAACGGCGGGGGTTGCGGGATTCCGGTTTATTGGTCTGGAACACGTGCCTCCGGCCTGCTTGAGCACAATTCTGGCAGGTGCGCGCGGCGCAGGCGACGTGGTGGCCTTTGGATGGACCTGCGGGCTTTCAGCAGAACGGCAGGCGGCCCTATCCGGGTGCCAGCTGAATTACGTGTTCTCGTCGCTGCCGCGTTGGGATTTCCATGCGGATTGGCTGTGGGCTGAATACGAGCGGTTAAGCCGCGTAGCGCCCGTGGTTATGCCGGTGGAGGCGCCGTTCGGGCGCCGAATCGCTGCAAACATCATTGATCCCAGCATTTTAGCCGCACAAACCCGTCGGCTCGTGGGTTTTGCGTCGGCGATGGGCGACGGGTGGTTGATGCCGATGGGGTTCGAGAACGGCGCGCGCCGCTCCATGGACGCTGCACGCGCGGTTGTGGACTACACGGGGAGCAAATCGACGGTGGTCGACGATTTGGCCAGCGTCAACAAACACTCCGCAGTGGATGGACTGCCGCGTATCCTGCGCGGCGGTGGCGGCTCAGCCCTGGCTGTGATGCGTACGCCCGTGGGACGCACGGCTCCTCATGCCGCGACGTTGATCCTGGCCAATCTGGACCTGGCGCGGGTTCGTCAGGTCTCGCTGGACGGCGTGCTCTGCGGCTTCACCAGCATCGAGCTGGACGCCACCGGGATCGTGACATTAGATCCAGCGGAGATCCGTGTCCTACCACTCACCGCCGCCGCCGCGATGGTCCTGCCGCGTCCGCCACTCAGCGAAACGGCGCGTAATGCGGCTGATGGGCCGCGCGTCGCCATTGAAGCGGTCACGCCCTCAATCGAGGGTGGTCTGTTTCCGGCAAAGCGAATTGTCGGCGAACTCGTCAGGGTCGAGGCTGATGTCATCGCAGACGGGCATGACAAACTGGGCGTGGCGTTACTTTGGCGCGCCGTGACGGATGCCACGTGGTCCGAAATACGTATGCGGCCGCTCGGCAACGATCGTTGGCAGGCGGATTTCCCACTCGCCCGAGTAGGCCGCTACGTCTTCACCGTCGAGGCATGGCGCGACGCATTCGAGTCCTTCCGAGACGAACTCGCGAAGAAGAACACGGCCGGCCTGAATTTGCGGCTTGAGGCTATGGAGGGCGTGCATCTGGTCGCAGCGGCTGCAGGTTCGGCGCAGGCGCGGCTACGTCCCGCGCTCGAACGTCTGGGCGCGACATTGCTGAAGACGGCGCTCGACGAGCAGGTTCGTACCCTGTTGTCAGACGAGGTCGCGGAGCTGATGGCGCATGCCGACGATCGACCGCGCGCTGTGCGGCCCGCGCGGGATTTATTGATCGATGCCGACCGCCCGATGGCACAGTTCGCCAGTTGGTATGAGATATTCCCGCGCTCCATGAGTGACGACCCGGATCGTCACGGCACCTTCGCAGACGTGGCCCGGCAACTACCGCGAATTCGGGACATGGGATTCGACGTACTGTATTTTCCTCCAATTCACCCCATCGGCCAGATGAACCGCAAGGGCCGCAACAATGCTTTGAGCGCCGAACCCGATGACGTCGGCAGCCCCTACGCGATTGGCGGTGTCGAGGGTGGGCACGACGCCATCCACCCACAACTCGGCACGTTCGAGGATTTCCGCCGTCTCCAAGAGGACGCTACCCGACACGGGCTGGAGATCGCAATCGACTTTGCCATTCAATGCTCCCCCGACCATCCGTGGTTGAAGGAGCACCATGATTGGTTCGCGTGGCGTCCCGACGGGTCGATGAAGTTCGCCGAAAACCCGCCGAAAAAATATGAGGACATCGTCAACGTCGATTTCTACTCCGATGCCTCAATGCCCGATTTGTGGGTAGGGCTTTGCGAGATCGTCCTGTTCTGGGCCGAGCAGGGTATTCGTATTTTCCGCGTCGACAATCCGCATACCAAGCCATTGCCGTTCTGGGAGTGGATGATCGGAGAGGTCCGCGCAAAATATCCCGGCACGTTGTTTTTCGCTGAAGCCTTCACCAGGCCGAAGGTGATGAACCGTCTTGGGAAAATAGGATTTAGTCAGTCCTATACCTACTTTACCTGGCGCAACACGAAGGCTGAGCTCACGGAATACCTGACCGAAATCGCGGTACAACCCATCTCGGATTTCTTCCGTCCTAACTTCTTTGTGAATACCCCGGACATCAACCCTGTTCCTCTACAAACCTCAGGACGTGAGGGCTTCATTTCACGTGCCACGTTGGCAGCCACGTTGTCTGGATTGTGGGGCGTCTACTGCGGCTTCGAGTTGTGCGATGCCACACCGCTTCCTGGTCGAGAAGAGTATCTCAATTCCGAGAAGTATCAGATCAGAGCCTGGGACTGGAACCGTCCTGGTAATATCATGGCTGAGATCGCCCGCCTCAATCACATACGTCGTTTCAATCCGGCCCTACAAACGCAGCTTGGCGTTACCTTCCTGCCCGCGGACAACGACCAGATTTTGTTCTACGAAAAGGCCACTCGTGATCGGTCAAATGTGGTGGTGGTTGCGGTAAATCTCATGCCGTCCACTTCGCAATCGGCGGCGATCGAGTTGCCATTGTGGAAATGGGGTTTGCCGGACTATGCCGATATCGTGGTGGACGACCTCCTGCACGATGAAAGCTTTACCCTTGGTGGCAAATGGCAACGTGTCACGCTGGATGCCGTCACTCCTTGCGCCATTTGGCGCGTCCGCCCGAAAGGCTGAGCGATAGATGTCCACCCCTGTTTCAGCCGCGACCGAAGACCCTTTGTGGTACAAGGACGCGATT
>JANXXW010000321.1 GCA_025350425.1 Rhodospirillales bacterium | reverse complement strand
ACGCCACTCGACCCGAATCGCGCTCGATCCAGCGCTGTTCGCCCGTATCGACGACCTGCACGAGCGTAGGCACGGCCTTGGGCTGACGCCGGACGCACTGCGGTTGCTTGAGCGGCGGCATCTCGGCTTTGTGCGAAACGGAGCGCGACTCGATGTTGCGGCGAAGCTGCGGTTTGGCGAAACGTCCCAGCGCCTCGCCACGCTGCACACCCAGTTCGGCCAGAACGTGGTGCATGACGAGGGCGCCTGGCATTTGGATCTGGGCGAGTCCGACCTCGATGGCCTGCCCGGTTTCGCACGCGAGGGCGCGCGGCAGGCCGCAACGGAGTTGGGGGTCGAGGGCTATGCGATCACCTTGGCGCGGTCGTCGATCGAACCGTTCCTGACCTTCTCGACACGGCGCGACCTGCGGAGGATGGCATACCTCGCCTGGGTGGCGCGGGGAGAACATTCCGGCGCCCACGACAACCGTCCGCTGATCCCGGAGATCCTGGCGTTGCGAGCTGAACGCGCACGCCTCCTGGGCTACGCCGATTACGCCGAATACCGGCTGCTCGACACGATGGCGGGCTCTCCAGAGGCGGTGGCGCGGTTGACCGACGAGGTATGGGCGGCGGGCAAGCGCCAGGCCGTCACCGAAGCTGCCCGACTGATGGAGGTGGCGCGCGCTGACGGCATCAACGAGGGCATCGAGAAGTGGGATTGGCGGCATTACGCCGAGCGCGTGCGTCAGACGGAGTATGCGCTCGATGAAGCAGAGCTGAAGCCGTATTTCGTGTTGGAAAATATCCAGCGCGCGGCGTTCGACACGGCCGGCAAGCTGTTCGGCCTGCGCTTCGTGGAGCGGACCGATATTCCCGCCTACCACCCGGACATGCGCGCCTGGGAGGTGCTCGACGCGGATGGACATGTCGGCGTGTTTCTGGCCGATAATTTCGCGCGCTCGGGGAAGCGATCTGGCGCCTGGATGAGCAGCTACCGCGACCAGCACGCGCTGGGTGGGAAGGTGTCCCCGATTATCGTCAACAACAACAACTTCGCGCGGGGCACACCGACGCTGCTGAGCTTTGACGATGCCAGCACTCTGTTCCACGAGTTTGGCCACGCACTTCACGGGCTACTGAGCCGGGTGCGCTATCCGTCGCAGTCAGGCACTTCGGTGCGGCGAGACTTCGTTGAATTCCCATCGCAGCTTTACGAGCATTGGCTGGCGGTGCCCGAGACGCTGCGTCAATTCGCCCGGCACCATGCCACAAGTGAGGCGCTACCGGCGGCGGTGATCGAGCGGATGCTGTCGGCGCGCAACTTCAATCAGGGGTGTGCCACGGTCGAATATACTTCATCCGCCATCCTCGACATGAAGTTGCATTCGCATCCCGATCCGGCCGGGCTGGACGTGGCGGCGTTCGAGCGGGAGGTGTTGGCGGATCTGGACATGCCGGTGGAGATCGGCCCGCGTCACCGGCCCACGCATTTCCAGCATTTGTTCGCAGGCGCGGGATATGCAGCCGGATACTATTCATATCTTTGGGCGGAGGTGCTGGACGCCGACGGGTTCGGGGCATTCGAGGCGGCGGGCAATCCGTTCGATCCCGATGTGGCCGGCCGATTGAGAGCCGTGTTGGAAGCGGGCGATACGCGCGACCCGATGGAACTTTATGAGGAGTTCCGGGGAGCGAAGCCCGCCACCGACGCCTTGCTACGGAACCGGGGCCTGATGGCGTAGGGGCCTGTCACCCGGCCTCGACTTGACGCGTGCGTTGCGCCACGTCCAAGATCGCTGCCTCCCATTTCGGACTCAACGCCTCGGGCCGGTACAGGGCGGCTTGCCGGAACCCGACATCCTGCAAGTCGCCGAGATGGCCTTCATCGCGCGGTAATCCCGCAAATCGAACGATCATTGCGGCGAGTTCATCGACGTCGTAGGCGTCGAAGTATTCAGCGGCATCGCCATAGACCCAGCGGTGCACGGGAATGTCCGAGGCGAGCACCGGCGCACCGCACGCCATCGCCTCGACGCCGGAGTAATCGAATCCCTCCGCGCGGCTTGGGCACACCACAGCGTGTGCCATGCTGTACAGTATGCGCAGTTCCGAGATCGGCACGCCGGACACGTGGTAGACCAGCCCATCACGCACCAGCGCGCGCGCCTCCACGACCTCTGCCTCGCTACGCCATCCCGGGTTGGCGACCACCAGAAGCCGCATCGGGATGTCAGACATGCGGCACGCCAACTCGAACGCCTGGAACAGCTTCAGGTAATTCTTGCGCGGCTCCATGGTGGACACGGCCATGAACATGCGCACCGACGCGTGCATGTCGCCGCGCCGGGCTGCCACAGTGGCAGCGCTAGCCCGCCGTCGCAGGATCTGGCTGAGGGTCGCGGTGCCGCAGCTTTCGGGGTGGAACTCGGAGGCGAGTAGCGCGGGGATGGTGGTTACCCGCTTTTCTGCTTTCGGGAACAGGCGCAGCAGATCCTCGCGCACAGGTTCGGAATCGCAATAGAAGTGCGCCCCATCCTGCATGTTCCGCTCCAGCATACGGCCGTGCGAGAGCGCGTGTGGCCAGGGATCGCCGATGGTGTGCGGGCTCGTGAGCGGCAATGCGTCGTAGTAGCGTACCATCATCGCGGTGTTCGGACTGACGCGATACGGCGAGACGCTGGCCGCGAAGAACACGTCCCAGGCTTCGGAACTGATCTTTTTCTGCAGGATGCGTGGCAGAAAAGCCATGTGCCGCGCGTTCTCGTGGCCAAGCCGGGTCGCGAAGAAGCGCGCGCGATGGATAAACGCCCGGTCGCGAGGAGGCAGCGTCTTGTCAAACAACTTCGACCAGATGTAGTCCTCAAAGATCGAGACATCGATCTCCATGTCCAATGTCTCGGGCCGTCCGAGCGTGCAGAGCATCGCCGCCGGATAAGTCACCATCCGTTGCAGGCGGCCGGGCAACATGCCGATCGGGGTCGGCACGGCGAATCTCTTGGTGTCCTGGGAAATCAGCACCTGCGCCTGCTGCATCACACGCTCGTAGGGCGAGCGCGGCTTCTTGAATTTCGGCGCGAGATAGTGGATGCCGGAGGCGAGACCGGCAAGCGGGCCGATGTCCATGTCCGAAAACATCTTGAACAGCAACCGAAGCTCCTGCGGGATGCCCGCGAAGCCTTCGTAGCAGTTCCGCAAATCAACCAGAACTGATGGCTTATTCACTGACGCTCTCCTCCCGGATGGGGAGCAAGTTCGCCCATCAGTCAGCGACCGGTTTCTAGCAGAAAGTCTCCAGATGCAAATTACTGGCGTTGCCAGGGCACGGCAACATGAGCGAGACCAAGGTCTGCGACATGTCGTACCAAGTTTCAGCAGCGAGAAGCAGGATGCAGGATCACGCCCCGCCCGAAGGGTTCCAGCCTTTCGATACGACCGGATTCTCCACCCATATCGGTCCGCTGTTTGGGCGGAGGGCGGCCGATGGGTGGGTGTTCGGGCTACGCCTCGCGCCGCAGCACATGAACAACGGCGGCGTCGCCCATGGCGGGGCTCTGACCGCGTTCGCCGACAATTGCCTTGGCGAAACCGTCTATCGTGCCGCAAAGGCGCCATGTACGACCATCACGCTGACCGTCAGCTTCGTGGCACCCGGCCGCGTGGGCGACTGGGTCGAGTGCGCCGGAACGATCACTCGCGCGACAGCTTCGCTCGTTTTCATCAGCGGACGCGTGTGGTGTGAAGATCGCTCATTGCTGGACGCGCAAGGGATATGGAAGATCCTGCGGCGCTAAATCAGGCCGGCTAGACGAGGCTGTTGGATACCATGTCTGAATCGAACACCACGATACGTTCACGAAGTCGCCAGCGGTCGGGCTTCCGCACCAGAACGTTGTCGAGGATGGCGTAATACTCATCGTAGAAATCCCGTACGGCCGCGCGTGGTTCGCTCATACGCCCATGACCTCGCGCCAATAACGGTACATTCCCCGTATGGCGGTCTCGGTAACCATATGGTCAATGGGCGCGACATTGTGCTTACCCATGACGACCAGCGCGCCCAGATGTGTCGTCTTCCAACGGACCACATTAGATACGTTCCAGTTCGGCAGCATATCCGTCCGGGCCAGAATACACCCAGTAAGAAATGCTGCCGGCCCGATCATAAGACCAAGTCTAGTCGACTATTCAATCGAAAAGGTCGCCTCCCGTATCCGGGAGGCAACCTCAACAAAAATCCAACAATTATAAATAGCTTAGGCTCAGGATTACGCGGCAGCCTGCACTGGCTGGGCTGCACGGCGACGCTCGGCGACTTGGTTGTGCATCGCCTTCTGTAGCTTTTCGAATGCCCGTACCTCGATCTGCCGAACGCGCTCACGCGAGATGGCATATTGCTGAGACAATTCCTCCAACGTGGTTGGATTATCCTTCAGGCGACGTTCGATCAGGATGTGACGCTCGCGCTCGTTCAAC
>JANXXW010000277.1 GCA_025350425.1 Rhodospirillales bacterium | reverse complement strand
CGACCGAGCGCCGCCGCTATCCTATGGGCCGCGCCGCCGCCCAGGTCCTTGGCGAAGTCGATGTCGACGGCAAGGGTGTCGGCGGCATCGAGCGCTCCTTCGACGAGCGGCTGCGCGAGGACAGCTCGCCGTTGCGCCTGTCGATTGACGTGCGCGTACAGTCCGTGGTGCATGACGAACTGCTCTCGGCCATGACCGAGTTCAGCGCAATCGGCGCCTGCGGCATCGTGATGGACGTGAACACCGGCGAAGTTCTCGCTATGGTCAGTCTCCCAGACTATGACAACAACGATGCTGGAAAAGCTGGTGAGGACTCGCGGCATAACCGCGCGGTAGGCGCGATGTACGAACCGGGCAGCACCTTCAAGCTGCAGACCGCCGGTATGGCGCTGGACAGCGGCGCCGCGCAGATTTGGAGCATCTTCGACGCCTCCCAGCCGATCCATATCGGCCGCTTCACCATCACCGATTTCGAGGGCAAGCATCGGCCGCTTTATTTGCCTGAAGTGCTCGCCTATTCCTCCAATCTCGGCGCCGCCCGCATGGCGATGGCGGTCGGCACCGAGCGGCAGCAGGCGTGGCTGCGCAAGATGGGCATGTTCGCGCGCATCGGGATCGAGTTGCCGGAAGCCGGCCTTCCCATCGTGCCGCCGATATCGAACTGGAAAGAGGTCGCGACGATGACGATCGGCTTCGGCCACGGCATCGCGATCTCGCCCTTGCACGTGGTGCGCGGCACGGCGGTTCTGGCCAATGGCGGCATCTTCCTACGCCCGACGATCCTGGCCCTGCCACCCGATGTGAGGCCCCAGGGCGAGCGCATCATGCAGCAATCCACCTCCGACACAGTACGCAAGCTAATGCGCCTGGTCGTCACCAGCGGCTACGGCAAGCCCGCCGAGGTGCCCGGCTACTACGTCGGCGGCAAGACCGGCACCGCCGAGAAGGTCGGCGCGCACGGCTACAAAAAGCACACCAACGTCAGCGCGTTCATGAGCGTGTTCCCGATGAACGCGCCGCGCTACGCAGTCTACATGATGTTGGACGAGCCGAAGGCGACATCGGCCACGCACGGCTATTCCACAGCTGGCTACGTCAGCGCCCCAGCCGCCGGCAAGGTGATCGCCCGCATCGGCCCCATGCTCGGCCTGCTGCCGCAGATCGACAATGCCGCCGCCATCGAGGCCTCGATCGCCATCCCTCTCGAACCCGGACGCGGCCCGACGCCGATGGCTCGCGCCGTGTCTCCGCCGACCCCGATCCCCAAGCCGGTCGTGCGGCCAGCACAGAACCAGGAGCCGCCGCAGCCCGCCACCCCGGCCCCGCGAGACCTTCGTCACGAGGCGAGCTTTGTCGTCCCCTCCGACACGGCTCACTGACATCATGCGAAGCTTGCCAGCCGTGCTTGGCATCACCGCCGACAGCCGTCTGGTCGTGCCTGGATTCCTGTTCGCGGCACTGCCGGGCGGGCACGCGGACGGCCGCGCCTTCATCGCCGACGCCGTGGCCAACGGCGCTGCCGCCGTGCTGGCTCCCGAAGGCACTGTGTGGCCTCCCGGCGTGCCGCCGCGTCCGCTGATCCAGGACCGAGAACCTCGCCGCCGGCTGGCCGAGATCGCCGCCCTGCTGGCCGGTCCGCAGCCCACGACGCTGGTGGCCGTCACCGGCACCAACGGCAAGACCAGCACGGTCGATTTCCTTCGCCAGGTCTGGAGTTTCTCCGGCCCCGCCGCCAGTCTCGGCACCCTTGGCGTGATCGCCCCGGGCTTCGCGCCGGGCGCGGGCCTGACAACGCCCGATCCGGTGGCACTGGCCTATACCCTCGCCGACCTCGCCCGCACCGGGGTCCAGCGCGCGGCGCTGGAGGCGTCGTCGCACGGGTTGCACCAATTCCGCCTTGACGGCCTGCGGCTGACCGCCGGCGGCTTCACCAATCTGACGCGCGACCATCTGGACTACCATGGCACCACCGAGGCCTATCGCGCGGCCAAGCTGCGGCTGTTCGGCGAGTTGCTGGATCCCGGCGCGCCGGTGGTGGCGAGCACAGACCTCGATGCCGATACCCTCGGCGCGCTCCGTGACATCGCCCGCCTGCGCCGGCTCGACCTACGCACGGTCGGCACCGGCGGCGAGGCAATCCGGCTGATTGACGTGGTGGCGCGCGCCGACGGCCAGATCCTGCTGGTAACCATCGACGGGGTGCGGCGCGACATCCCGCTCCATCTGCCGGGGCGCTTCCAGGCCGATAACGCTTTAGTGGCCGCCGCCCTCGCGGAAGCCACAGGAACGCGCGGCGCGCTCGACATGCTGTCCCGCTTGACGGGCGTACGCGGCCGGATGGAACTGGCCGCGCGCCTCTCTAACGGTGCCGCGGCCTACGTGGATTACGCCCACACGCCGGACGCCATCACGCGGTTGCTGACGGCGCTGCGTCCGCACACCACCGGCCGGCTGGCCATCGTGTTCGGCGCCGGAGGCGACCGGGATCGCGGCAAGCGCCCGCTGATGGGCGAGGCCGCCGCACGCCATGCCGACGGCGTCATCGTCACCGACGACAACCCACGCTGCGAGCGTCCGTCCGCCATCCGCGCCGAGGTGATGCAGGGATGCCCGCGCGCCATCGAAATAGCCGATCGTCGCGCGGCGATCGCCGCCGGCCTGAGTGGACTCGGACCGGGCGATGTCCTGGTCGTGGCCGGGAAGGGTCACGAGCAGGGCCAGACCATCGGCGCCGAGGTCCTGCCGTTCGACGACGCGGAAACCATCCGGGCACTTGTGAGCGACGCCGTGGGCCGGCCATGAGCGCGCTCTGGGACGCCCAATCCATGCGGGCCGCGACCGGCGGCGCGTTGCGGGTGCCGTTCACCGCCACCGGCGTCTCCATCGACAGCCGTACGCTGCGGGGCGGCGAGTTGTTCGTGGCGCTGGTCGGTGAGAACGGTGACGGCCACGCCCATGTCGCCGGCGCCCTGTCACGCGGCGCCAGCGGCGCCATGGTCCACGCGCTGCCGGACGGCATCGACGATGACGCGCCCCTGTTGCAGGTGGCTGATACCATGGTGGGTCTGGGCGATTTGGGCCGCTTCGGCCGCGCCCGCTTCACCGGCAAGCTGGCGGCGATCACCGGCAGCGTCGGCAAGACCACCACCAAGGAGATGCTGCGGACCATCCTCTCGGCGCAGGGCAAGACTTGGGCCGCGGAGGCGTCATACAACAACCATTGGGGCGTGCCGCTGACGCTTGCCTGCCTCCCCGCCCGTGCCGCGTATTGCGTAGCCGAAATCGGCATGAACCACGCCGGCGAGATCGCGCCCCTGGCCGCGATGGCCGCCCCCGATGTCGCAATCATCACCAACGTCGAGGCCGCTCATATCGGCTATCTCGGTAGCCTCGCTGCCATCGCCGAGGAAAAAGCAGCGATCATGGCGGGCCTTGTGGCTGACGGCATCGCCGTGCTGCCCGCCGACAGCCCCAGCCTGCCGCACCTGCTGGCCCACGCTCCCGCTGGCCGCACCATCACCTTCGGCCGCGCTGAGACGGCTGACGCGCGGCTACTCACGGTCTCCTCCACCGCCATGGGCTGCGTGGTGGCCGCCGCGATCCACGGCACAAGGCTCGACTTCACCATCGGCGCACCGGGCGCTCACATGGCCATGAACGCCGTCGCGGCCCTCGCGGCGGCGCACGCGCTGGGGACAGACATCGTGATCGGCGCCGCCGCCCTGGCCGGGTTCTCGCCCATCGTCGGACGTGGCGCGCGGCGCGAGATCGAGGTCGCGGGCGGTACGGCGCTGCTGCTCGACGAAAGTTACAACGC
>JANXXW010000262.1 GCA_025350425.1 Rhodospirillales bacterium | reverse complement strand
CACGCTTCTTGCTGGCCAAAACGACACCCACCACAACCGTGGAGATCACGGTGTCGCGTTTCAGCTCACACTGACAGTCGTTGCGGAGGATCAAGCAGGCGTTGTCTCCAGAAATGATGCTGCCAGCGCGACGAAGCCGTCGGGGTTGTCGGCATGAAGCCAGTGGCCGGCGTCCTTGAGCGTCACGAAGCGCGCGCGGGGGAACAAAGCCCGGATCGGCGCCCGATGTTCTGACCTGATGTAGTCCGACCTGGCCCCGGCCACGAATAGCGCAGGGCCGGGAAAAGGCGCGGTATCGGGATCTCGCCACCCCTCGATATCCGGCAATCCGGCGGTTATCTCGGCCAATCCGATGCGCCAAGCAGGTTGCGCGCCGAACGCCAGGTTTTGCAGGAGGAACGCCCGAATGGCTGCATCCGCTACGCTCTCCGCCAGTTCTCGGTCAGCCCCGGCACGGGTCAATCCAGGGCGGAGGTCCATCGCCGACATTGCGGCCGCGTAGGCACGGAACGCGGGGGGATACGCCACGGGCGCGATATCGGCCACCATCAACCGCGTCACCGTATCGGGGGCCTCCAGCGCCACCGACATCGCGACCTTGCCACCCATGGAGTGTCCGACCAACGAGCAGGGCAACGCATCTCGTTCACGCAGCGTCTCCACCACGTCATGCGCCATCGCGGGATAATCCATGCCGGGCCCGTGCGGGCTCTGCCCATGGTTGCGAAGATCGAGAGCGATGACGCGATGCGTGGCCGCCAACTGCTTCCCGACAGCGCCGAAATTGGCCCCACGTCCGAACAGACCATGCAACAGCACAAGCGAAGGCCCGGCGCCGATCTCTATCGCGTGTAGGATCATTCCCGTGGGGGCAGTGCTTCCCGTTGGTTCAATCGGCGACCTTCAGCATGATCTTGCCGATATGGGCGCTGCTCTCCATCAAAGCGTGTGCCTGCGCCGCTTCTGCCAGCGGGAACACCTCATGGACCATCGGCCGACAGCGCCCAAGATCCAGCACCGGCCACACGCGCTCACGCAACACTGCGGCAATCGCGCCCTTCTGCGCGGTGGTGCGGGGCCGCATGGTCGATCCGGTGACGGTCAGGCGACGCGTCATGATCGGGCCGAGATCGAACCCATCTGGCTTGCTGCCCTCCAGAAAGGCGATCTGCACGAGCCGCCCATCCATGGCCAGGCTGCGGATGTTACGCATGGTGTAGGGGGCACCGACCATGTCGAGTACGACGTCCACGCCGCGCCCCTGGGTGAGGCGCTTTATTTCATCCGCGAAATCCTGCGTGCGATAGTTGATTGCATACTCGGCGCCGAGATCTCGGCATGCCTGTGCCTTGGCTTCCGAACCCACAGTCACGTAGACGGTCGAGCCGAACTCCTTTGCAAGCTGGATGGCAGTGAGCCCGATCCCGGAACTGCCGCCATGGACCAGCACGCTCTCACCGGGCGCGAGGCGGCCGATCGTGAACAGGTTGGCCCAAACGGTGAAATATGTCTCCGGTATGCTGGCCGCATAGATAGCGTCGTAGCCTGTCGGCCAAGGGAGGCATTGTGGGACCGGGGCCAAGCAGAACTCGGCATACCCGCCACCATTGGTGAGGGCACAAACGCGATCACCCACCCTGTAGTCCGAAACCTGATCCCCCAGTGCGACGACCTCGCCAGCAACTTCAAGACCGATGATCGGGCTTGCTTCCGGAGGTGGAGGGTAGGCGCCCTGCCGCTGCGCAACGTCTGGCCGGTTGACCCCGGCAGCCATGACGCGGATCAAAACCTCGCCGGATCGTGGCGATGGAACCGGGCCGGTGGCCAGAGCGAGCACTTCCGGGCCGCCGGGCTGTTTGGCTTGGATGAAACGCATGGTGTTCGGCATGGTGCTCCTCGGCGCTGCCGGGTTTGATCCGGCGATGCCCCGAAGCGGCAATCTTGCCGACGGGGTGCCTGACCATACACGCTCAGCCGCGTCACCGCAGCGTTGCCATGAATTAACTCGGCACGCCCAACACCTACCGACACCACCAGATGACCAAACTCGGTGAATATATTACCGACGAGCAGGCCCTTACCGCCTTACGAGATCAGTCCGGGCACAGTATGGAAACCTACAGACCAAAGTAATCAAAGCGACATAAGGTGATTACCGACGAAAACTGCCGTTCGCGATCGAGTCAAAATCGCATGTGCTGATCCCGAGATCACGGAGATCCCGGGGATTGGCGTCGAACAGGTCGCGCATCACCGCCGACCGTAAGGCACGGTCGGCGCGGGCGGCGGCGGCACGGTCATACAGGTCGCGGAGCCACGAGAAAGCACGCGGGTGTGCCGGTGCAGGAGTAATAACAACAGCCATAATCGTATCCCAAGAGCGATATTGCACTGCAACATCTTGGTTGTGGCATCGTCTTAGTCAAGGCGCTCGCTCTGTTGGGCGCTACGTGGCGCAATTCAGAACTCATTACGAAAACGGACGGTAACTCAGGTTTCGTTCCAGCTTGCGGCCTTGTCATAGGCTACACGGCAGAATAATTTCAAAGTCGGCGTGATGCCGTAATCCCGATCGACTGGGCGGCTGACGGTGAACCCGCTACGTTCCAGGGCTTCGTTGCGAGACAAGATCGGCACTTTATCTCACTTGGCACGCATTTCCGCACAATCGAAATTGCCCATTACTTCCAGGTCGCAATCATCGTCTGGTGGATGCCGTGCTGGGCGGACAGTTCCGCCAGTGTCTGCTTGCCCCGGATCATCCGGGGCAAGCCTTGGACCTAACGCTATCCCTGCAACGTTTCCGTGTCGCCTTGTCCATGTGGTTCCGTCTTTCGACCAAGCGGCAATAGCTCACCGCCCTGTCCGAATCTTCCGGGCCACCTCTGGCGCTACTGGATGGTGTAGCCGCCGTCCACGACGAGGTTGGCGCCGGTGATCATCGCGGCACCCTCGCTGGCGAGGAACAAGGCGGCATGCGCAATCTCCTCCGGTTGCGCGAAGCGGCCGACCGGGATCTTACGCTTCATTGCGACGCCAACCTCGCCGGCCCACGCCTTGCGGCCGAGTGCCGTCTCCACGACGGTGGGGGAGATCGCGTTGACGGTGATGCCGTGGGACGCCCATTCCAGCGCCAGTACCTTGGTCATGCCCAGCAGCCCGGCTTTGCTCGTGCAGTAGGCCAGGTGCCGGTCCAGCGCCACAAAGGCGGCCTGGGATGCCAGGTTGATGATCCGCCCGGCGCCTGCGCTCCGCAGGGCGGGGAATGCAGCGCGCGCCATGAGGAACGGCGCCCGTAGGTTGACCGCCATCGTAAGGTCCCAGTCTTCGTCTGTCATAGCCTCCGCCCGCTCGAGCAGCACCACGCCAGCGCTGTTGACCAGAATGTCGAGCCGGCCCAGCGCGCGGGTTGCTGCCGCCACGGCCCGGGCTGCCTCGCCCGGCACCGTGATGTCGGCCACGTGGGCACAGTGCCCGCCGCCGGGCAGGGCCGCCGCGACGTCCGCCGCCGCCGGGCTGAGGTCCACGACCGCGATCTTGGCGCCGTTCGCGGCGAGGGCATGAACGATGGCGGCACCGATCCCGGCGGCCCCCCCAGTTACGAGCGCCGCCTTTCCCGTAAAGTCGGCACCGCCTGGGGTCATGCCTTCTGCCGGCTGGCGAGCAACGCGTCCGCGTTCTGGAGCGTAACCGGGGTCCATGGCACGCTGTAGTTCGCCGCGGTGCCACCGTCCCAGGGCATCTGCGCGCCGTACTGCTTCCACCCAGCACTCTGCGGCTGGTAGCTATCGCCCACGAGATGCCGCAGCACCACGTCCAACGCGCCTTGCGCCTGTGTGGTGGCGTCCTGCAGGATGCTCATCATTTCGCCCGCTTTCACCGCCAGGATTGCGTCGCTAACGCCGTCGATGCCGACGATAGGGATTGTCTTGGGATCAAGCCCGGCAGCCTTCACCGCTTGCAGCGCGCCCAGCCCCATCTCGTCGTTCTGCCCAATCACGCCGCCGATCTGGCCCGGGTGCGCCGTCAGCCAGTTCTCCATCAGGGATTGCGCCTCCGCCCGGGACCAGTTGGCCGTCTTGCGCTCCAGAACTTTCATGCCGGGGTTGGCCGCCAGCACTTGCTGGTTGCCGCGCCCACGCTCGATCTCGCCGCTCTGGCCGATCGGACCCTGAAGGATGACCACGTTGCCCTTGCCGCCCATCGCCTTAACAATGGCCTCGGCTTCCATGGCGCCCGCCTTCACGTCATCGGAACCGACATAGGACAGCAGGTCGTTACCCGTGACGCGCGCGTTGGAGCCGACTACCGGGATGTTGGCGGCCTTCGCCTTGCGAACTGCGTCGGCGCCCGCCTGGATATCGATCGGTACGAACACGATAGCGTCGAACCGCTGGGTAATCATGGTGTCGAACTGATTGGACTGGGTAAGGGCGTCATACTGGCCGTCGAACACGGTGATGGCTGCCTGGCCGCTGCGCACCGCCGGGTGCGCCTTGATGGCGCCGGTCCAGAGCTGCATGAACTCAGCCTTGAGGCCATACACGGCAGCGCCGATCTTGTAGGTCTTGCCGGCCTGGGCGCGGGCGATTGCGGGGGTGGCCAGGGCGGCGGTTGCGGCGATAAATGTTCTGCGGTGCATTTTGGAGTTTCCTTGTTTTTGCTTAAGCGTTGTTTGTTTTAGTCCCGGCCGCGGCGAGAGGTGTCGAGCAGAACGGCAAGCACGATGATCGCGCCCTTGATGACCTGCTGATAGTACGAAGACACGCCCGTAAGGTCGAGACCGTTGTTGATGACCGCGATGATGAGCGCGCCCAGCACCGTTCCGAGGACACTGCCAACGCCCCCAGTCAGGCTGGTGCCGCCGATCACCACGGCGGCGATGGCGTCCAGCTCGTAACTCAACCCGGCCTGTGGCAGCGCGGAGGTGGTGCGCGCCGCCAGTACCATGCCGGACAGCCCGGCCAGAGCGCCGGAGATGACGTAAACGGAGAAGATGACCTTGCGCGTGCCGACGCCGCTGGTACGCGCGCTGCGCTCGTTACCGCCAGTGGCATAGACGTAACGGCC
>JANXXW010000221.1 GCA_025350425.1 Rhodospirillales bacterium | reverse complement strand
AGCGCGGGCGAGATCCGGTTTCGGGGCCGGACGCTGGTGGGCCTGCCCGCGCGCGCCATCGCGAGGCTGGGGGTCGCGCGCACCTTCCAGCATGTGAAGCTGGTGCCGTCGATGAGCGTTATCGAGAACGTCGCCATCGGCGCACATCTGCGCGGCCACGCGGGAGCGTTCAGCGGATTGTTGCGGCTGGATCGCGCGGAAGAGGCACGCCTGTTCGCCGAAGCTGCGCGGCAACTCGCCCGCGTCGGGCTCGCCGATACGGCAAACCGTCCGGCGACCAGCCTCGCCCTCGGCCAGCAACGCATCGTCGAGATCGCCCGCGCGCTGTGCCTCGATCCCGTGCTGCTGCTGCTGGACGAGCCGGCGGCGGGGTTGCGGCACAACGAGAAGGCCGAACTGGCCCTGTTGCTGCGGCGGCTGCGCGCGCAGGGGATGACGATCCTGCTGGTCGAGCACGACATGGATTTTGTCATGAACCTGACCGATCGGCTGGTGGTGATGGATTTCGGCGTCAAACTCGCCGAGGGCAACGCCGAAGCGGTGCGTCGCAATCCGGTGGTGATCGAAGCCTATCTCGGCAGCGTCGCATGAGCCGGGTGCTGGAAGTCGTGGACCTCTCGGTCGGCTATGGCGGCATCCCGGCGATCACGGGCCTGTCCCTGACCGTGGAGGCCGGCAGCATCGTGACCGTCATCGGGCCGAACGGCGCGGGCAAGTCCACGCTGCTGAACGCCATCATGGGGGTGCTGCCCTCGCATGGCACGATCCGCTTCGACGGGGCGACGCTCGGCGCCAGGGGTATCGAGGCGAGGGTGCAGGCGGGCATGAGCCTGGTGCCGGAGAAGCGCGAACTGTTCGCGACCATGAGCGTCGAGGACAACCTCCGCCTCGGCGCCTTCCGCTTCCGACACGAGGGCCGGGTCGCCGCGACGAACGGGCTCGATGGGGTGTTCGCCCTGTTTCCCCGCCTGAAGGAGCGCCGCCGCCAAGCGGCTGGGACACTTTCCGGCGGGGAACGGCAGATGCTGGCGATGGGCCGCGCCCAGATGGCACGGCCCCGGCTGTTGATGCTGGACGAACCGAGCCTCGGGCTGGCGCCGCTGATCGTGCGCGACATCTTCCGCACCATCACCGAACTCCGCCGTACCGGCGTCGCGATCCTGCTGGTGGAGCAAAACGCCAGGGCGGCGCTCCAGGTGGCGGACCAAGGCTATGTCCTGGAAACCGGACGTGTGACGTTGCAAGGCGACAGTGCCACGCTCGCGGCTGACGGGCGGATCGTGGACATGTATCTTGGGCAGACCGCCGCCGCGTGAGGAGCCTGGAATGAGATTTGTCGCATACGAGGCGGAGGGTAGGCGCTCGTTCGGGCTGCTCACCGAGAGTGGGGGCGTGATCGATCTCGCGCAGCGCCTTGATGTGCCCGATATTGAGGCGGCGTTGGCGCAAGGCCTGTTGCCGCGCGCCGCCATGTTCGCGCACGAGACGCCGATCGCGGGTCCGCATCGCCTGCTGAAGCCGCTGCATCGGCCCGGTAAATGCTTTTGCGTCGGCGTCAACTATCCGGACCGCAACGCCGAGTACAAGGACAGCAGCGAACCGCCGAAATATCCGAGCTTGTTCATGCGCGTGGCTGAAAGCTTCTCCGGTCCCGACGAGCCGATCCTGCGCCCGCCAGAATCGGAGCAGTTCGATTACGAGGGTGAGGTGGTGCTGGTGATCGGCGTCGCCGGGCGGCGCATCGCGGCCGCGTCGGCGATGGATCATGTCGCCGGCTACACGCTCGCCAACGAAGGCACGCTGCGGGACTGGGTACGGCACGGCAAGTTCAACGTGACCCAGGGCAAGAACTTCTATCGCTCCGGCTCGCTCGGCCCCGCTCTCGTCACGCGCGACGAAGCCGGCGATGGGCCGTTCCACCTGACCACGCATGTCAACGGCGAATTGCGGCAGGAGGACACCACCGACCGCATGATGTTCGGAATGGCCGACATTATCGCCTATATCTCGACCTTCACGCCGGTGGAACCAGGAGACCTCATCCTGACGGGGACGCCTACCGGGGCCGGCGCGCGGTCCGATCCACCGAAATGGCTGGTGCCGGGGGACGTGATCGAGGTAACGGCATCGGGGCTCGGCACGCTGCGCAACGTGGTCGCCGACGAGAGATAGGGATAACGATGCCGAAACGTTTCCACCTGGGCTGGTTCGCAAACTTCAGCTCCGGCGACTGGAACGGCGAATTCGCGCCGACCGAAACCCCCTGGGACGGCAAGTTCTACGTCGAGATGGCACAGGCGATGGAACGGGCCTGTTTCGACTACATCATGCTGGAGGACACATTGATGGTGTCCGAGGCCTATCAGGGCACGGCCGAGGCGACGCTGCGTTACGCGCTGCAAGCTCCCAAGCACGACCCGCTGCCACTCGCCGCCATGATCGGCGCGGCCACCACGCACCTCGGCGTGGTCGCGACCATGTCCACCCTGGCGTATCCGCCATTCATGCTGGCGCGGCTGGCCGCAACCATCGATCATATCTGCAGCGGGCGGTTCGGCTGGAACATCGTCACCAGCGGCGAGGACAGCGCCGCACAGAATTTCGGTATGGACGAGTTGCCGCCGCGCGAGATGCGCTACGAGATGGCGGACGAGTATGTCGAACTGGTCAACCAGTTGTTCGGCTCATGGGACCCCGACGCCGTCGTGATGGACCGCGCGCGCGGCATCTACGCCGACCACACGAAGGTTCGCCCGATCAATTTCGTCGGCAAATACTTCAAATGCCGCGGTCCGCTAAACACGGTGCCGTCCCCGCAGGGACGGCCGGTGTACGTGCAGGCCGGCGGTTCACCACGCGGCCGGGGCTTCGCGGCGCGCACGGCAGATTCCATCATCGCGATCGCCAACGGCACAGGCGGCATGAAGCAATACCGCGACGATATCCGCACCCAGGCGGCGGCGGCGGGCCGCGATCCCGACGACATCAAGGTGCTGTTTCTCATCTACCCCGTGATCGCTGCCACCGATGAGGAGGCCTGGGCGAAATACCGACGCATGGTGAACGCGCCCGATTTCATCGAGGCGGCGCTGGCGGCGATCGGCACCGTCACCGACATCGACTTCTCCAAATTCGAACTCGACGCCGAGTTGCCGCACCTGACCACGAACGGGGAGCAGGGCTCGCTCGACAAGTTCGCGCAATGGGGCAGCGGCAAGACGCTGCGCCAACTTGCCTCCGAACGCTACGATGGTGGGTTGCAGCTGATCGGCACACCCGATGCGGTCGCAGCGCGGATGGGCGAGGCGATGGAGGTGGTGGGCGGTGATGGATTTCTCATCAGTACCCCCTTCCAACGCAGTAGCCGCCGTGTGGTGAACGACATCACCGAGGGATTGGTGCCCGCCTTGCAGCGGCGCGGTTTGGTGCGAACCAGTTACGAAAGCAAGACCCTGCGGGCTACGTTGAAGGAGTTCTAGACTTACGCCGCATTTGTGGCACGTTACTTGCTGTCAAAATATTCACCAGATCAGGAGACAGCCGTGAAGTCAGCGAAGTTTTTGGCGTTTGTTGGCCTGGCGGCCTGCCTTGCCAGCGCAACCGCGAGTGCCAAGGAATGGAAGACCGTCCGCTTCGGCACGGACGCGACCTATGCGCCGTTCGAGAGCGTTAATCCCAAGGGCGACATCGTCGGCTTCGAGGTCGATTACGGCAACGCTCTGTGCGCCCGGATGAAGGTGACCTGCGTGTGGCAGAACCAGGACTGGGATGGCGTGGTCCCGGCCCTGCTGTCCAGCAAGTTCGACGTGATCTTCTCCAGCATGAACATAACGGCGGAACGGGCCAAAAGGATTCTGTTCTCCGACATGTACTACGCGACGGCCCCAATCTTCGCGACCCAGGCGGCCATCAAAAGCGACGACGTGACGCCGGCGGCGCTCGCGGGCAAGGCGATCGGTGCGCAGTCCTCCACAGTGTTCGCGAACTATATCGACCAGCGATATAAGGCATCGGAGATCAAGCTCTATCCTGGCGGCGACGAGCCGTTTATCGATCTCGCCAGCGGACGCTTGGACTATGTCATCGGCGATATCCTGGTCGCGCAGAAATTCATCGAGAAAAACCCGGGCTGCTGCCGGATCGTGACCGAGCTCAAGCGTACGCCCGATACCTTCGGCCCTGGCGTCGGTGCCGCGTTCCGCCCTGAGGACACTGACCTCAAGGATATGTTCAACAAGGCGATCGCCGAGTTGGACGCGGACGGAACTTACAAGAAGATCGAAGCGCAGTACTTCAAGACCGACATTCGCGGCAAGTAGTCCGGCCGGATCCGGCCATTTACGGGAGCCGCTCGCATGGGTTGGTTCGACCTTCTGTTCGGTCCCGATGGCTGGACTCCGCTGCTGCTCAAGGGTGCGTTGATCACGGTGGCGCTCGCCGTGAACACCGTGCCGTTCGGGTTCGGCGGCGGCTTGGTGCTGGCATTGCTCAAGCTGTCGCGCAACCGCCCGCTGCGGATCGCGTGCGACGCCTACACAACGTTCTTTCGCGGTATTCCCGATCTGCTGGCGTTGTTCATCGTGTATTTCGGACTTCAGTCGCTTCTCAATAAACTCGGCCAGATCACGGGCGAGGCTTGGCGGATCGAGCTGAACGCCTTTGTCGCCGGCGTGATCGCGCTGTCCGTCGTGGTAGCGGCCTATTCCAGCGAAGTTTGGTTGGCCTCGCTCAAATCCGTTCCGCCCGGCCAGTCGGAGGCGGCGAAGTCGCTCGGCCTCGATGCCAGGCGGGTGTTCCTGCTTGTGGTGCTCCCGCAACTCGGGCGCGTGGCACTGCCGGGCCTGGGGAATATCTGGACCATACTGGTCAAGGACACATCGCTGATCTCGACCTTGGCGGTAATGGACCTGTTGCGCGCAGCTTCGGAAGCGAGCCGCGCCACCACCCGCCCCTTGCTGTTCTACAGTGCGGCCGCCGCGATCTATCTCCTATTCAGCATCCTCTCTGGCGGCGCACAAAGCTATCTGGAGCGGCGTGCGAACCAGGGCTACGCCTGATGTGGCACGACCTCGCGGGGTTCGTGTTCAACCTCGACCTGCTTAACAACTACGGAATGCGGTTACTGCAAGGCCTCCGCATCACCGCCGAGGTTGTGGCGATTTCCTCCGTACTCGGATTCCTGTTGTCCTATCCATTGGCCTGCGCGCGCATGTCGGACAATCCGTTATTTTCGGCGCCGGCGCTGGCTTACGTCACGTTCTTTCGCGGTACGCCGCTGCTATGCCAGTTGTATCTGGTCTATTACGGCGCGGGCGAAGTGCGGCCATTCCTCACGTCCATTGGTGTCTGGTGGTTTTTCCGGGACGCGTTCTACTGCTGCATTTTCGCCTTCACGCTCAACACCGCCGCCTATCAGGGCGAGATCATCCGTGGTGCCATCGCGGCGGTGCCGAAGGAGCAGGTCGCGGCAGCGCAGGCGCTTGGGCTGTCGCGTTATCGCATCGCGCGCCATGTGGTGTTGCCGCAGGCGATGCTGGTGGCGCTGCGTCCGTTGGGCAACGAGCTTATCAGCATCATCAAGGCGAGCGCGTTGGCGGCGATCGTTACGCTACTGGACCTGATGGGCCAGACGCGTTTCGTGTTCGCGCGGACGTTCGATTTCTCGATCTATCTGTATGCGGCGTTAATCTACCTGGCGATTACCGAGGCGATCAGCCGGTTATGGAACTGGATGGAGCGAGGGCTTTCACGACATCTGGTTGTTACGGCTCCTCCGGTTGCAGCGGTAATCACGCCGGTGATGCGGAACACTGTGGAAAACCGTGGCTACGTCGGCCAAGCCCGCGCATGACAGGGGACCATCTTCACGATGGAGCGTGCCACGTAATCCGCTAACTTATCGTTGGTCCAGGCGCCAAAAGGTGGACGCCGATCCGAAGTCCGCAGCGCATTGGTCGAGACGCCCTATCCGATCTCGGGCTCGTGCGTGGTACGGGCCATCTTGCATTCGCCGGCTGTGACAGCCGCTGGCAGGCGGTTCGTGGGTGGGGCAAGTGGGCAGATGTAGCGGTCGGAATAGGCGCAGGACGGGTAATAGGCGAAGTTGAAGTCGAGCACGATCATGTCGTCGGGCGCTGGACCGAGATCGGCGCCCTTGATCGTATCAAGCAGATAGCGACCGGCGCCATAGGTCTCGCGGCCGCTGGTCGCGTCCGCAAACGGAAGAAACACGCCGCCGCCGTAGCCGGTGATCCAGAACAGCGTGAGTTCGCCACCGAGGGACGCCGCGAGCCCCTGGGTCCTAGCGAAAGGGCGCATGCAGAGAAGGCCGTCATTCCCAGCTGGAAACTCCTGGGTGGCCATGTCGGGCAGCGGCGTCAAGCCGACGTGGAAGCGGAGTGCCGGGTTATGGTCGAACAGCGGAATGCCGGGATAGGCCGGGCGATCCTCGGGCGGGATGGGGGATTGCGGGTGGTGGGCGAACAGACGGTCCCGGGTGTCGCGCCACTGGCGCCATGCGGCGACCGGATCGGGATTGCGGCGGATGTCGGTGTAGAGGTCGGTTACGGTGCGGCGCCAATCCCATAATCCGGCGGTGGGGATCATGCGAGGGCACCGTAGCTGGTGATCCTGGTGTGGGAGAGGGCGGCGGCCACATCCGGGTTCAGCAGGGCGGCGAGTTCGGCCTCATGTTCATAATCGGGCATCAGGTGATCCAAGGTGGGATCACGGGAAGCGGCGGGGTGAAAGTAGAGTTCCGACACGCCGGATGGCAGATGCGGAATGAGGCGGAGCAGGCGGTCGCTGGTCATGTGCCCGCTCCAAGAAATACCGAATGCGGCGTCGTTGGTGAACAGGCCGGCACTTGTGGCTTGACGGCGGAGCAGGCGGGTCCAGAGGTGCAACGCGCGGGCGCCGGCACCTTGGGGCGTGCCACAGGCAACCATGACGGCCGGTGGCTCGGCGGGAATGCGGATGGCGCGCAGGCCGAACTCGCGGCCGATGTCGATCATCAGGCGGCCGACGACGGGGTGGAGGTGCATGTGCTTGTGCGCGTCGGCGTGGGCCAGACGCAGGCCGGTGGCGGCAAAGGCCTCGAACTGAGCGCGGATTTCGGTGGCGAGACGGTGGGGATGGCGGGCGAACTCGATGCCGAGGCCAAGCTGGTCAGAGGGAAATGCGCGGGTGATCCCAGGGCCTTCGATCGCGACGACGTGGAGGCCAACCTGAAGATTGGGCATCGCATGGGCACGACGGACCGCGTCCGCCGCCGCCGGACCTGCCACCATCAGGCTGGTGGAGGTCAGGATGCCCTCACGATGGGCACGCTCGACGGCTTCGTTGACGGCGGGACAAAGACCGAAATCGTCAGCGGAGACGATGACGCTTGTCCCCTCCCACGCGGGGAGGGGAGAAGGGACTATGCGGCTTCCTTGTGACGCTCGCGCAGGAACTGAAAGAACTCCACACCTTCGCGCAGGCGACGCTTCATCATCTGCGGGCTACGAACCATCTCGCCGACGATCGAGGCGATCTTGCTCGGGCGGAAGTAGAACTCCCGGTAGAA
>JANXXW010000471.1 GCA_025350425.1 Rhodospirillales bacterium | reverse complement strand
TTCGTGCCGGCGGACGAGAAACTTTACACGTGGTGGTCGTATCGCAACCAGGACTGGCGTGGTTCCAACCGGGGGCGCCGGCTGGACCATGTCTGGGTCACGCCGGACCTGATGCCGGGTCTGCGATCCCACACCATCCTGAAGGATGCCCGCGATTGGCCGCGCACCAGCGACCACGTCCCGGTGTGCATCGATCTCGATCTCTGAACGGCGTGGCCCTCAGTCTACTTCGGGGTCGAGCCGGTAGCCGCCGCCCTCGGTCACCAGCAGCCTGGCGTTGGCGGGATCGGGCTCGATCTTTTGTCGCAGCCGGTAGATGTGCGTTTCCAGCGTGTGCGTCGTGACGGCGGCGTTGTAGCCCCAGACCTCGTTCAGCAGCACTTGCCGCGCGACCGGCTTGGTCCCGGAGCGATAGAGGAATTTCAGGATCGCCGCCTCCTTCTCCGTCAGGCGAATGCGGCGATTGCGCGCCGGCTCCTGAAGCAGCTTGGCCGCTGGGCGGAAGGTGTAGGGACCAATGGTAAAGACCGCGTCCTCGCTGTTCTCGAAGATACGCAACTGCGCACGCAGCCGGGCCAGCAGTTCGGCCATGCGGAATGGCTTGGCGATATAGTCGTTGGCGCCGGAATCCAGCCCACGGACAATATCGTTCTCCTCGTCGGAGCCGGTCAGCATGATGATCGGGACCTTCACGCCGTGCTTGCGAAGCCTGGCGCAGAGATCGCGACCGTCGCCGTCCGGCAGGCCCACGTCCAGAATGAGCGCGTCGAAACGCGACTCCTTGGCCGTGACCATCGCTTCGGCCTTGGTCGCGGTATCAGCCTCGCTGGCCACGAACTCGCGATCGAACGAAAGCTGCTCGGCAAGCGTCGTGCGCAAGGCCGCGTCGTCATCGACAATCAGAATGGGACGCTCGCCCGACATGAAGCCATCCTTCTTTTCGCTTCCCGCTATGGGATCGAAACATACATTGCCCGGCGTGCCGTTACGCGGCCGGCTTGCGCACTCGAACGCGCCAAAATAACAAATCCGAGAGGCGTGCCACAGAGTTTATACACACATTATTGTGAACAAACGCACGACAAGTGCCATGTTGACGCCATATGAAGATCTCGCGGCTGCCTGAGTGGCCGGTCTTTAAGCTGGATTCCGCCATGACCGACCCTTTCCCGCGCCCTTCTGCCAGTCCGGAAGGCGACATATCATCCGTTGGCGCCGATCAGGCGCGGACCGATAGGCTCGCTGTGCGCGCCGTGCATCGCGCCATGGGAGAGTTGCGGCGGGGTACGCCGATCATCCTGCGCGCTCCTTCTCCGCTCGTGCTGGTGGCCGCCGAGACGGTGGGAGATGACGGCCTGGCCGAGTTCGCCGCCCACGCGGACGGACCGACCCTCGTGTTGCTGGCAGACTCGCGCGCCACCGCAGCTCTGCGCCGTCCGCTCGCGACGATGTCTGGAATCACCGCGTTGCGGCTGCGTGGCGGCGCCATCGGGCTGCCGGAGTTGAAGGGGCTGGCCGACCCCACGTTCGAACAACTGCCGCTGGATGGGTTGTCGGGACCGGTGGAGGCCCCGGCGGCGGCCGATGCGGCCATCGCGTTGACCAAGCTCGCGCGCCTGCTCCCGGCGGTCCTGGCATCCTCTGCGCGGCCGATGGCGAATGCCGGCCTGCTCGAAGTCGATGCGACCGACGTGCTCGCCTATCCCGGCATGGAAGCGGCTACGCTGACCAGGGTGGCGGAGGCCAGCGTGCCGTTGGAAGGGGCGCGAGACACACGGATCGTGGCGTTCCGCGCCGCCGATGCCGGCGTGGAGCATCTGGCAATCCTGATCGGCCATCCCGAGCAAGACACGGCGGCACCGCTCACGCGCATCCACTCCGAGTGTTTCACCGGCGACCTGCTTGGCAGCTTGCGGTGCGATTGCGGGCCGCAGCTTCGCCAGGCCATCGACCGCATGGCGGAGGAAGGCAGCGGGATCCTGTTGTATCTGGCCCAGGAAGGCCGCGGCATCGGCATCGGCGGCAAACTGCGGGCCTACGCGTTGCAGGACCAGGGCGCTGACACCCTCGATGCCAACCGGGCGCTCGGCTGGCAGGCCGACGAACGCAACTTCCTGATCGCCGCACGAATGCTGGAGCAACTCGGGGTCGGCAAAGTGCGCCTGCTGACCAACAACCCCGACAAGATCGCCGCCATCGAAGCCTGCGGCATAAAAGTGCAGCGGCGCGAGGCCCACAAGATACCGGCGAACGGCGTGAACGATTTCTACATGGCGACAAAGGCCGCCCGCTTCGGCCATCTACTTGGTTGATCGGGCGGCATGGACCTTGCTCCGTAGGCATCGCCCGGCGCGAGGCGTTGCGGACGCGGAAGGATCGGATCATGCTCGATGAGATGTGGAACGCCCCGGCTCAGCCGCTTGGTAAGCAGGGCGTCGGGTCTGAGCGGTCCTGGCCGACCAACGGCGAGATCTCGTTCGGCGAGATCCTGCACGCCATCAACCCGCTGCAGCATCTGCCGGTGATCGGCACAATCTACCGGGCCATTACCGGCGACACGATCCCCGTCCCCATGCGCCTGTTCGGCTCCATCATCGGCGGATTGCTGACCGGAGGCCCGATCGGGCTTGCCACCGCCATCCTCGGCAACTTCATCGAGGATGCTTTCCACGAGGCGGAGGCCAACGGCGCCTCCCCGGCCACCCAGACCATTCCTGCGGCACAGCCCGCCCTGGCCGTGTCGGCCTATGCCCGCGCCGACCAACTGGGGCTTTACCCCGGAGCAAGCATGGCATGAGCCAGGCTGTCGTTTACGCAAACGGCCATGTGGTCCTCGGCGGCCAGCGTTGGCGCGCTGCCCTCGGCCGCGCCGGCGTGGCCAAGCGCAAGGAGGAAGGCGATGGGGCCACGCCGGCTGGCGTACTCGCTCTGCGCCGCGTCCTGTATCGCGCAGATCGCCTCGCCATCCCGGCCACCTCCCTTCCGCGCGAGCCGCTCGGAGCGCGCGACGGGTGGTGCGACGATCCCACGCATGCCGATTACAACAGGGCCGTGACGCTGCCACATCCTGGCCACGCCGAGGAACTATGGCGGTCCGATGCATTGTACGACGTGGTGGGGGTGCTCGGCTGGAACGATGCCCCGGTCCAGCCCGGACGGGGTTCGGCGATCTTCCTGCACGTGGCCCGACCCGATCACGCACCCACCGAGGGGTGCGTGGCGATGCTGCTGCCGGACCTACTCAGCCTGCTGCGCGCCGGTGTCACCAGCCTGCTCGTGACGACGGAACCGATGCGGGGGTAGTGGCGCGCCCCAATCACGCGCCCCGGTTAAGGGTCGCGCGACATGCCCTTGGAAGCGAGGGCATCCAGGTAAGCGGCCCAGCGGCCATCCTGCTCGCGGCCGAGGCGATACAGATATTCCCATGAATAGATGCCGGTATCATGGAGATCGTCGAACAACAGCCGAATGGCGTAATGGCCGACCGGCTCGACGCCCATGATCCCGACATGTCGCCGCCCCGGAACCGTCTTGCGCTCTTTCTGCGAGTGTCCCTGCACCTCGGCGCTTGGGCTTTCCACCCTCAAATACTCGGCCGGCAGCGAAAATCTGGTGCCGTCCGCGAACTCGATGTCTAGGCGTTTTTCGGCCTTCAGCAGACGTATTTCGAGCGGCGTCGGAATTCGGGGAGCGTCAGTCGGCATCCAGGGTCCGCGCCTCTTCGGGCAGCATGATGGGAATGCCGTCGCGGACGGGGTAAGCCAGCCGGGCCGACCGGCTAATCAATTCGTTGGCGCCGCGATCGTATTCGAGCGGCCCCTTGGTCATCGGACAAACGAGGATTTCCAGCAGCCGCGGATCGACCGGCGACCCCGTGAAGGCAACTTCTTCGCTCGGCGTATCCGTCATCACTCCACCATCCTTCAGCTCGCCAGGGGACGCGGGTTCGAGTTATTATCCGAGATCGGTGAGTCGTAGGCGTCGATACGCAGGATCGCCAGGAGTGTCTCCACGCGCTCGTGGAACGTGGGAGCCTCAAGGATAGCCTGCTTAGCGGCCGGCTCGAACGGACACACCATCGAGAGTGTCAAAACCAGATCGTCATCCGCCATGGCATCGATCGCGTCCCAGTTCGCGTCGAAACCGCGCCGGGTGAAATAGGTGCGCAATGCCGTCATCAACGCGCCACGATCGATCCCCACCGTGGATGCACCGACCTGATCCAGGTCTCCCTGAAACGATGTTAGATCCGCCCGTACCCGGCGATAGCCACGCACCGGTTCGATCTCCTGCGCGACAGTGAACCGGATCAGGCCGGTCAATGTAACCAAGTAACTTCCGTCCTCGGTCTCGCTGAACGAGGACAGCCGTCCGAGGCAGCCCACCCGGAACAAGGCTGGGCCGACTGCGGTCAGGGGCTTGCCCAAATCTGGCTGGATCATGCCGATCGCACGTCCCGCACCGAGCGCGTCTTCCGTCATGGCGCGATAGCGAGGCTCGAAGATGTTGAGCGGGAGCTTGCCGTGCGGAAGCAGCAATGCGCCCACCAACGGAAACACCGGGAAAACGTTGGGCAACGCCCCAAACGATCCGTCAAACGCTTCCGTCAACGGAACAGCATTGCCGAGAGGCGGCGGCGGGCCGACAGGGTTGCTGGGTCAGCGAAGCCCCAGGATTCGAAGAACTTCAGCAGTTGCAAGCGGGCGCCGTCCTCGTTCCAGGCCCGGTCCTGGCGAACGATGGCCAGCAACGCGTCTGCCGCCTCCTCGCGCCGGTCCATTGCATTGAATGCGGTGGCGAGATCGTAGCGCGCCTGATGGTCCATCGGGTCCGTCGCCAACCGCTCCTCAAAAGTCGAGAGCTGATCTTTCGCCTTCCGCCCTTCCTCCGCAAGCGCCAAAGCGCTGCGGGCGCCAACGATCTCGGCGTGCTCAGCCAATACCGGGGGCACCGCGGCCAGCACCTCGGCCGCCTGCGCCGCGTCGCCCAACGCGAGTGTCGCGCGGATCAGGCCACCCCAGGCTTCCGGGTTCTCCGGCTCCTGCTCCAGCACGGCACTAAACAATTCAGCGGCACCTTGAACGTCGCCTTGCGCCAGCGCGGCGCGCGCCTCGGCGATCAGGTCTGCCCCCGGCATCGAGCCGCCCGCGAGCTTGAGCAGCGCCTCAGCGAACCGCTTGACCTCGGATTCCGGCAAGGCACCCTGGAACACGTCAGCGATCTGGCCTTGCCAGAAGGCCGCGACGGTTGGCACGGATTGCATAGGCAGACCGAGTTGCGCCAGTTGCTGGACGAGGGCACGATTCTTGTCGATATCGATCTTGACCAGCTTCAGCCGGCCGCCCGCCGAGCGGGTCACCTTCTCCAACGCTGGGGTCAGCGTCTTGCAGGGACCGCACCACGTTGCCCAGAAATCGACCAGCACAGGTATCTGTCGCGAAGCCTCGATCACCTCGCGCATAAAGTTCGTCTGGTCACCGTCCATGATCATGGAATCGGCGCTGGATGGGGGCGGCAAAGCGCCGGATGCGTCAAGAGGCCGCGACGCCGGTTTGGCAACGGGTTTTTGGCCGATCAGGAAGTCCATGGAGCTAGTCCTCGTCACATTTCGTCAGCCGGCAGTATAGATGTGCTATTCGTCCGTGGGCACAACCCGTTTGCCCAACCGAGCGATTTTACCCCGCCCGGCGCGATCGATTGCCCGAACTCCGCGTCTCTGTCAGCTTCGTTCCCAGAAAAAGAAATGAGGGGACGTATCGGATGACTTTGGCTCAACTTGGGATCATTGCGTGCGGGTTGATCGCGCTAGCCTGGGGTTTCGTGGCGACCCGCCAGGTGTTTGCGGCCGACGCTGGCAACGCGCGGATGCAGGAGATTTCCGCCGCCATCCAGGAAGGTGCTCGCGCCTACCTTAACCGTCAGTATACCACGATCGCCATCGTCGGCGTGGTCATCCTTGTAATTCTCGCCGCCACCTTGGGCATGCGGGTCGGCATCGGCTTCGTGGTCGGGGCCGTGCTCTCGGGAGTTGCAGGTTATATCGGCATGAACGTCTCGGTGCGCGCCAACGTACGCACCGCGCAGGCTTCCCGCCGCGGCGTCGCCGCCGGACTGGAGGTCGCGTTCAAGTCGGGCGCCATCACCGGGATGCTCGTGGTCGGTCTCGGCCTGCTCGGCGTCAGCATCTACTACTTCGTCCTGCGTGGCATGAACCAGAGCGATGATTTGCGTCCGGTGCTCGAAGCCATGGTCGCGTTGAGTTTCGGCGCCTCGCTGATCTCCATCTTCGCCCGCCTCGGCGGCGGCATCTTTACCAAAGGTGCCGATGTCGGCGCCGACCTCGTCGGCAAGGTCGAGGCCGGCATTCCCGAGGATGACCCCCGCAACCCAGCCGTGATCGCCGACAACGTGGGCGACAACGTGGGCGACTGCGCCGGCATGGCCGCCGATTTGTTCGAGACCTACGCGGTCACCATCGTCGCCACCATGCTGCTCGCAGCGATCTTCTTCGACGGCGCGCTCCGCGACAGCCTGATGATGCTGCCGTTGGCCATCGGCGCCGTCTGCATCATCACCTCCGTGGTCGGCACCTACTTCGTCCGCCTCGGCCCCAGCCAGAACATCATGGGCGCGCTGTACAAAGGCCTCGCAGTCACCGGCGCGTTGTCGGCCATCGCGATCGCAATTGTGATCGGCGCCATGCTCGGCTTCACCACGCCGCTCACCCTGGTCAGCGGCGCTACCGTCACGGGCTTCAACCTGTTCGAGTGCTCGCTGGTGGGCCTTGGTGTCACCGGACTGATCGTGTGGATCACCGAGTACTACACCTCCACCGAGTACCGCCCGGTCCGCAGCATCGCGCAAAGCTCCACCACTGGGCACGGCACCAACGTCATCCAGGGCCTCGCCGTCTCCATGGAGTCGACTGCCCTGCCGGTGCTGGTGATCTGCCTCGCGATCATCGTCTCGTATCTGATCGCTGGGCTGTTCGGGATCGCGGTCGCCGCCACCACGATGTTGGCGCTGGCCGGGATGGTGGTGGCGCTCGACGCCTATGGCCCGGTTACCGACAATGCCGGCGGCATTGCCGAGATGGCCGATCTGCCGCCTGATGTCCGCAAAACCACGGACCTGCTCGACGCGGTTGGCAACACCACGAAGGCAGTTACCAAGGGTTACGCTATCGGCTCGGCTGGTCTCGCCTCGCTGGTGCTGTTCGCGGCCTACACCGAGGATCTCGCGCACTACTTCCCGAACCTCAAGGTGACGTTCGCCTTGCAGGACCCGTTCGTGGTCGTCGGCTTGTTTATCGGCGGGTTGCTGCCCTACCTGTTTGCCGCCATGGGCATGACCGCCGTGGGCCGTGCCGCCGGTTCCGTCGTGATCGAGGTGCGGCGGCAGTTCCGCGAAATCCCCGGCATCATGGAGGGCACCGCCAAGCCGGATTATGGCCGCGCGGTGGACCTGCTGACGAAGTCGGCGATCCGGGAAATGATTCTGCCATCGTTGCTGCCGGTGCTGGCCCCGGTCGTGCTGTTCTTCGTGATCTCGGCCATCGCTGGCCGCGCGGCGGGCTTTACGTCACTCGGCGCCATGTTGCTCGGCACGATCGTGACGGGCCTGTTCGTCGCGATCTCGATGACCTCGGGCGGCGGCGCGTGGGACAACGCCAAGAAGTATATCGAGGAAGGCAATCACGGCGGCAAAGGCTCGGATGCACACAAGGCGGCCGTCACTGGCGACACCGTGGGTGATCCCTACAAGGATACCGCTGGCCCGGCGGTGAACCCGATGATCAAGATCACCAACATCGTGGCCTTGCTGCTGCTGGCGATCCTGGCCCACTGGGGCTGACACCACTCCTTGGTAAAGTGGCAAGCCGGGGCATCGCACGGATCGTGCGGTTGCCCCGGATTGCCACGAAACCATGGCGCTCTTCGCAATGCTGGATGGACGGGCCTAGCCGGCTTTCTTGGCCCGTTCTATCGCTTCTAAAATCATCTTCTTGGCCTCGGCCGCATCGCCCCAGCCGCCGAGTTTGACCCATTTGCCGTGTTCCAGGTCCTTGTAGTGCTCGAAGAAGTGCTGGATCTGTTCAACAGTGATGATCGGCAGGTCGGTGTAGTTCTGCACGCTGTCATAGCGCTTGGTCAGCTTGTGCGAGGGAACCGCGATGATCTTCTCGTCGCCCCCCCCATCGTCCTCCATCCGCAGCACCCCGATCGGGCGCACGTTGATGATGGCACCGGGAATGATCGGCCGGGTGTTGGCCACCAGTACGTCGATGGGATCGCCATCTTCGGACAGGGTGTGCGGCACGAAACCGTAATTGCCGGGGTAGCGCATCGGCGTGTGCAGGAAACGGTCTACGTAGAGCGTGCCTGCCTCCTTGTTCATCTCGTACTTGATCGGTTCCCCGCCGATCTGCACCTCAATGATGACATTCAGGTCTTCGGGAGGGTTGTTGCCGATAGCGACGGCTTCGATACGCATGGGCGTCTCCGTTGATTGTTCCGGTGCCGCCAAGGCAGCGCCGGTTGAGAAAGGCTGGTACAGCGAGGCCACACGCCTTACCCGATCCATACCGGCGGCCCGCGGCTTCGGCCAAACCTTCTTTTCACAGGAACAACTTGAACGCGATACTTGCGTCTATAACAAAGGTCAGCACCCGTTCCGCATCTCGCGGATGAAGTCCTCGGCCTGTCTGTATTCGCCTTGGGCCACGTCTGGCGTCGTGGCTCGGATGGCCCGCAATTCTCCGTTCAACTCCGCTCGTGAAAGGCGCGAAACCTGGGTCAGCCCACGCGAGTCAGCGCCGCCAACCCCGCCATGCCGCCCGGCCACCACCCCGACATCCGCAAGATCGCTGCCTGCAGCCAGTCGGTCCGCCCGGCAAGATACAGCAACCCGGCCAACCGCATCGGCGGGCGGACCGCCCGGTGGATGGCCAGGGAGTAGGCGGACGGATCGCCGCCTTCGAGGATGCACTGCGCGGCGAGTTTGGCGCTGTGCAGCGCGATGGTCATGCCGCCACCGGTGAACGACGGGATCACGGCCATCTGGTCACCGAGACGGAACATGGACCTATCGGCGCCGGAATGAATATATCCATACGGGACGCGCGCGATCGTCAGCGGCTTCGGCCAGCCCTCCGCACCTGCCATGCGCCGGCGCAGATGGGCGCATTCGTCGAGCAGGCTGGCCAGCAGACCATCCCATGTGCCGCCGTCCCGCACCAACCGCCCGCGGTCGATCAGCAGGCAAAGATTGGCGTGCCCGCCCTCCACCATCTGCAACCCGGCATAGCCATCGCGGAACATGATGAGTTCCACCACCCCCTCGAGTGCCTCCGCCTGGCGTGGCGCGAGGCGGAGATGGGTCTTGAAGCCGATCAGGTCGGGGGGGTTGCCGGCCGCGCGCCGCGCGCCACGCACATCGTGCTTGCCGGTCGCCAGCACGAGCGTGGACGCCTGCAACTCGCCATGTTTCTCGACCAGCACGGCGCCGTTGCCAATCGAGCGGATCGCGTGCCCGCGCAGGATTTTCGCACCGGCCTGCTCCGCGCATTCCAGCAAGGCCGCGTCCAACGTGCGACGCGACAGGCTCAACGCGGGGAACGGCAGACTTGCCGCCGCGACACGGTCTCCGCGCACCAGACGCATCTGCGTGATCGGGCGCGCGCCCAGCCGTGCCATGTCGATTCCCAGTTCCGCCAGGCGATCCAGCCCGGCACCGGCCAGGAACTCACCGCAAATCCGGTGCACCGGCTCGACCTCGCGTTCTACCACAACCACGCGGCGGCCGGCCCGAGCCAACAGGCACGCCGTCGCCGCCCCGGCTGGCCCGCCGCCGGCCACGACGATGTCGCTCACTTCGAACGGCCGACGCAGTAGCGGAACGGTATCTCCCACCGGATATCCGCACTCAGTCCGGCATCGGCCAGCAGCCGGTCCCAGTCCTCGCGACGGAACGCGCGCGCGATCGATAACGGCCCGTCATGCCGCACGAACCGGTGCCACTGGGCGACGAACGCCAACGTACGGAAGCTGTAATAGGCGACTGCGCTCCGATGCAGGTCGTTGACGAACCAGCCGCGCGTCGCCGTCGCTTCCATCCAGCGCAGAAACGGCACGATCTGGTCGTCGGTCATGTGATGCGTCACCAGCGAGCTGATGATGAAGTTGGGCCGCCGCTCCGGCTGATATTCGAACACGTCGCCGGTGAGATAGCTGATCTCCATGCCGGCCCGCGTCTGTTTTTCCGCGGCCAACGCGCTGCTGGGATCGAGGTCGATCCCCACCAGTTCGACCTGCTTGTCGTGGCGTTCCGCCCAGCGCCAGATCGCGCGCAGCATGTCGCCTTCGCCGGACCCGACATCCAGTACCGAGAAAGTCTTCGCAGGCCCTACCGCGCGCGCCAGCCAGCGCAAGGTCGGCCCGTGCGCCAGCGTCATGCGGTTCACTGTCGCGAGGTCGCCGAGGCAACGGGCGAAATCCTCCGCGTCGACCGCTTCGGTCTCCATCCACTCGCGTTCGGAACTGCGCGTCGACAGGTCGATCAAAGTACGCGGAACCTGAACGTTTCCGCCACCATCCCCGGCCCGAATGCCATCGCCATCCCCTTTCCTGGCGCGGCGTCCATGATACCTCGCAGCACGAACAACACCGTAGCCGAGGACATGTTTCCGAACCGATGCAGAATGGCGCGCGAAGGCGCCAGCGCGTCCGTCCCCAGGCCGAGGCCAATCTCGACCGCGTCGAGCACGGTCCGCCCGCCGGCATGGACCGCCCAATGCTCGATCTCGCCCACGGCCCGCCCGCGCATCAGTCCGCCTTCGTCTGTGCGCGACCGCTCCTCGCGAAGCACCCCAGCGATGCGGCCGGGAACCTTGCCGGACAGGCGCATGTCGAAGCCCTGGTCGCCGATATGCCAGGTGATAAGGTCGGCGCTGTCGGGGATGATGGTGCTGCGGAAATCTCCCAGCGCAATTCCGGTTTGGTCGGACGTCACCAGCGTGGCGGCGCAGCCATCGCCAAACAGCAGGAACGACAGCACGGTTTCCAGGTCCGAGGTCTCCTGCATGTGCAGCGAACAGAGTTCGAGGTTGACCACCAGCACGCGCGCCTCCGGGTCCGCGCGCACCGCCGCATCGGCCGCGCGCAAAGCGGGCACAGCGGCCGAGCAACCCATGAAGCCGATCACCGAGCGGTGCACGGACGCAGACAGGCCCAGTGCCCGCGTCAGTTGCAGGTCCAGCCCCGGCGCGGAGAAGCCGGTGCAGGATGCCACGATGACATGGGTGATCCGCGCCAGTTCCGCGCCGATGTCCAGTTCGGCCACGGCGCGCAAGGCGAGTTCCAACGCCCAGCGTTCATACAGCTTCATGCGCTGGCCGGTGGACGGAAAGGCGCCCCGGCGGAAGAAGCCGCCCGTGTCCACCTCGCCCAGTTCGAGCCGGCCCGGTTGGAAATGGGAGAACCGGTGCGCGATGCCCGACCGCTCGACCATCTTGTCGAACACCGCGCGGGTGCGGTCATCCCGCAGCAGCGTGCGGGCAAAGGCGACGAAGGCCGCGTGCACATCATGCTCCGGCACCGCCGTGCCGATGCGGTTGACATGGGCGATCACGCGACGGCCCCCCGTACGGCCAGCACGGCGTTGAGGCCGCCGAACGCGAAGGAGTTGGACAGCGCCGCATGGGCCCGCACCGCGCGCGCAACATTGGGCACGCAATCCAGGTCGCATTCCGGATCGGCTTCGCGGAACCCGATGGTGGGCGGCAGCACGCCATCCCGCAGCGCCTGCACGGTCAGAACCATCTCCAATGCTCCACAGGCCGACATGCAATGCCCCATCATCGACTTACTCGACGAGACCGGTGGCGGATGCACGCCGAACACACCGCGCAGGGCAGCAGCCTCGGTCCGGTCGTTCAGGCGCGTGCCAGTGCCGTGGGCATTGACGTAGCCGATCTCGGATGGGTCCAGGTCCGCATCTGCCAACGCGGCACGTATGGCAGCGGTGGCCCCCGCCTCGTCCGGGGCTGTAAGGTCGGCAGCGTCGGCGCTCATGCCGAAGCCCACCAGTTCGGCCAGCACCTCCGCTCCCCGCGCTTGCGCCGCCTCCAGGGATTCGAGCACCAGGATGCCGGCGCCCTCGCCAATCACGAGGCCAGTGCGGTCGCGGGAAAAAGGCCGGCAAGCATCGGCGCTGAGCACCCGCAGCGCCTCCCAGCCTTTCAGCACGCCGACCACCACCGAGGCGTCTCCGCCCCCGGTTACTGCGATATCGAGCATTCCGGACCGCACCATGTGAAAGGCATGGCCGATCGCGTGGGTGGCGGAGGCGCAGGCCGAAGCGATGGAGAAGGTCGGGCCGCGCAGGCCGAATTCCATGGACACGGCGCTCGCCGGGGCACTCGGCATGGCGCGCGGCACGCTGAGTGGCGGCACGCGGTTGGCGCCCTCGCCGTAGAAGGCGCGGTAGGCGTCGTCGAAAGTCTGCTGCCCGATCGCCGCGCCCAGCACTGCGCCAGCGCGGTGCGGCGGGAAAAGCGGTAGCCGAGCCATCGCCATCGCTTCGCGCGCCGCGACCAACGTCAGTTGCGCGGCACGGTCCAGCATCGGCAACCGCCGGCGTTCAAAATGGGCTGCGGGGTCGAACCCTTCCACCTCGGCCGCCAGTGTGGCGCTCAGCCGGGCCGTGGGGATGTTGGCGATGGGCCGGATGCCACAGCGTCCAGCGCGGGCCGCTTCCCAGATTTGGCACGAGTTAAGCCCGATGGCGCAGATGGCGCCAATGCCTGTGATCGCGACGCGGCGCATTCAGGCTGGGGGCTTGGCGCGGTCGATGGTCGCCAGGACGTGCGAAACCAGGGCACCCACGGTTTCGAACTCGCCCGCACCGGTTCGGTCGGACACGACCGGGATCTCGATGTCGAACCGGGTTTCCAGCGCAAATACGGTCTGCACGAGGTCAAGCGATGGAATGCCCAGCGCCTCGATACCGGCATCGGGCGTCAATTTATCGCGCGGAACACCGGTTTCGGCCGCCACGATGTCCAATATTTCTCCCGCGCGCGGGTCTTGGAGCACAGCAGCATCACTCACGGGCAACTCCTGGCAGGCAATGTCGATACATGGGGCGCCCCCATATCAATATGCGCTCGTTGAGGGCCGCGTGACAGATGGGCCGTCGCCAGCTTGAATGGGAATAATGGACCTACCGCTTTCCAACCCCGACCTGCACGCGGCCGACCCGCCATTCGTGCTGGTAACGCCGGCCGTCCAGACGGTGCCGCTGGTGTTCGTCTCGGCGCACTCCGGCCGCCGCTACTCCGCCGCGTTCCTGGCCGCCGCACGGCTCGACCCGCTGGCGCTGCGCCGCAGTGAGGACAGCTTCGTGGAGGAATTGTTCGAGGCCGCCCCGCGCCTGGGCGCGCCGCTGCTGGCCGCGCATTTCCCCCGCGCCTTTTGCGATCCAAACCGGGAGGCATGGGAACTCGATCCCGGGATGTTCGACGAGGAGCTGCCGTCCTGGGTCAACACGACCAGCGCGCGGGTTGGGGCGGGCCTCGGCACGATCGCGCGGATCGTGGGATCGGGTGAGACGATCTATCGCCAGAAGCTGCAATTCGCCGATGCCGAGGCCAGGGTGCGCGGCTGTTGGCAGCCGTTCCACACCGCCCTGCAAGACGCGATCGATACAACGAGCGCCCGATTCGGCACCTGCCTGGTGATCGACTGCCACTCCATGCCGGGTATGAGCCTCGCGCCAAATATGTTGGCGAATTTCGTGCTGGGGGACGCGCACGGCACTTCCTGCGCGCCCCGCGCCACCCGTCTGGTGGAGCGTACGCTGGTCGATCTCGGGTATTCCGTGCGCCGCAACGATCCTTATGCCGGTGGCTTCATCACCCGTCACTACGGCCGGCCGCGCGAGGATGTCCACGCGCTGCAGATCGAGATCTGCCGCAAGCTTTACATGGATGAGTCGCGGATCGAGCGTTCCATCCGCTTTGACCAGTTCCAGCAGGACATCACGGCCTTCATCGTCACCCTCGCAGCCCAGATTGGGACCGCCGGCCTGTAAAAAGGCCAAAAAAAGTGGCGGCGTGTTACCACGCCGCCAAGTTTAGGGAGGAAACGTCCAAGAAGCAGGAACAGGCCGTAGCCATGTTGCTGCGATGCACAATATACGGATGGGATCGATCCCATGCAAGCGCTTTTTCGCACTGCAGCATAATTCGCTCACTTGGCCTTAATCTTTCGCCTCCACACTGGCGCCCATGCGCGCCCTCCCCGTTTTTCTCGCTGCCCTTTTCGCGATGCCCGCTTTGGCCTGGGCTGATTCAGTGCCCGGTCCCGCCGCGCGGAGCTTCTTTCTGTTCGGGCCACCGATCGGTGTGGCCCCGGCGCGCGCAACTGCGCCCGCCGCCACGCCACCGGCGCGGATGGTAGCCGATGTTTGTCGGCAGGCTACCCGCGTGGCGGGAAAGGCCGCCGCAGTGCCGGACCATCTGCTCAGCGCCATCGCCCGCATCGAAAGTGGGCGGGCGGACGGATCGGGCGGTACGGCCCCTTGGCCGTGGTCGATCAACGTCGAGGGGGTGGATCACGTCTATGACAGCAAGGCGGCGGCAATCGCCGGCGTGCTGGCATTCCAGGCCCAAGGTATCCGCTCGATCGACGTAGGCTGCATGCAGGTCAACCTTGCGTACCACCCGAACGCGTTCAGCGGGTTGGAGCAGGCGTTCGATCCCGTAGCCAACGCGAACTACGCCGCGCGTTTTCTGGTCCAGTTGCGCGACCAGACGGGCAGTTGGGACAATGCGGTCGCGGCCTACCACTCCGCCACACCCGAACGAGGCGGGCCGTATCGGCGCAAGGTGATGGCCGCCCTGCCCGAGGAGCAACGCATCGCCAGCCTCACGCCATCCCCGATCGCAGGACTACCTGCCAGCCCCGGAGCGACCGGTGGTGGCGGCGGCGGCACGATGCTTTCCAACGACGCCGTCCATGCCCGGATACTGCCGCTGGCCGCAAACGCCCCACCGGGGCGGGATCTCGGCGCCTACCGCAACTCGCCCATCCCAGTTACCGGGCGTCTGCTACCGATGGTCGTGTCGCGGATGACCGGCGGCCCAGGCCGGGCCATGCCACCGGCGTGAGGATTCCGCTAGGCCGCGAACTCCGCACGGATCGCCGCGCTGTCGGCGCCGAGCGCCGGGACTGGACCGTAGGCGCGCGCGTCATCCGTCGCGATCACCGGGGGCGCCGCCATGGACACGGGGCCAGCGGGGGTCATCACCTCGATGCGGCGCAGGGCCGGATGGACGGCGAAATCCGCCATGCCGTTCACGAAGCCGTAAGCGGTCCGGGACAGGCGCAGGCGCGCGGCGGCCTCAGCCCGCGTGAGGGCCGCGAACACGCGCGCGATGTGCGTATCCACCTCCGGACGGTTGGCGACCCTCGCCTCGTTGCTTCCGAAGCCGGGACGGGAGGGAAGTTCCGGCTCCATCATGAACGCTGTGCAGAAATCGACCCATTCGCGCTCGTTTTGGATGCTGATGAGCACCTCCGAGCCATCGGCGGTGGCGAACGCGCCATAGGGACAAATGGAGTAGTGGCTCAACCCCACGCGCGGCGGCACGCGGCCGGTGCCTTCGAAATACAGCAGCGGCGCGTTCATCCAATCCGCCATGCCGTCGAACAGGCTGACCTTCAAACCCTTTCCCCGGCCAGTCCGCCCACGCTCGATCAACGCCTCCAAGATAGCGGAATGCGCTGCCATGCCGCAGGCGATGTCGCAGGCGGAGACCCCGACGCGACCAGGTCCCTCCGGCCGTCCGGTAATCGAGGCAAGCCCGCTTTCAGCCTGCACCAGCAAATCGTAGGCCTTCATGCCAGCGTAGTCGCCAGACTCGCCGTAGCCGGAGATATCAACCGTGATCAGGCGGGGATGGGCCTCGCGCAGTGCGTCGGAACCAAAGCCAGAGCGGGCGGCAGCACCTGGTGCCAGGTTCTGGATGAACACGTCGGCCTGTGCGGCGATGCGGTGGAGCAATGCCGCATCCTGCTCCGCCTTCAAATCCGCGACGAGGCTCTGCTTGCCCCGATTCAACCACACGAAGTAACTTGATAGCCCGCGCGCGGCGCTGTCGTATTTGCGCGCGAAATCGCCCTCGGCCCGCTCCAGCTTGATGACCCGTGCGCCCGCATCGGCCATGCGGGAACTGCAATAGGGCGCCGCCACGGCCTGCTCGAAGCTAAGAACCAGCAGGCCGTCCAGCGCTCCAGTCACAGTCGTTCAGAAGCTGCGCGGCAGGCCAAGCACATGCTCGGCGATGTAGGACAGGACGAGGTTCGTACTGATCGGCGCTACCTGATACAGCCGGGTCTCGCGGTATTTCCGCTCGATGTCGTATTCCTCGGCGAAACCATACCCACCATGAGTCTGTATGCAGGCCTCGCCCGCTGCCCAGGATGCGTCAGCCGCCAGCATCTTCGCCATATTGGCTTCCTCGCCGCAATGCAGGCCGGCGTCGAACTTCTCGATCCCCGCCTGGACCAGTAGTTCCGCCGCCCGCGTCTGGGCGTAGGCACGCGCGATGGGGAACTGGATGCCCTGGTTCTGGCCGATTGGCCGGCCGAACACGTGCCGGTCCCGCGCATACGCGGTCGAGCGCTCGGTGAACCATTTGGCGTCGCCAATGCATTCGGCCGCGATCAGCAACCGCTCCGCGTTCATGCCATCCAGGATGTAGCGGAAGCCCCGGCCCTCCACGCCCACGAGGTTCTCGGCCGGCACCACCATGTCGTCGAAGAACAGCTCGCAGGAATTATGGTTCATCATCGTCCGGATAGGCCGGATGGTGAGGCCGTGCCCGAGGGCCGCCTTCATGTCCACGATGAAGGTCGAGAGCCCCTCCGTCTTCTTGGTCAGCTCGTCGCGCGGCGTGGTGCGGGCCAGCAACAGCATGAGGTCGGAATGCTCGGCGCGGCTGGTCCAGACCTTTTGCCCGTTGACCACGTAGGTGTCGCCCTCGCGGCGTGCGAAGGTGCGAAGGCTCGTGGTGTCCGTGCCGCTGGTGGGCTCGGTGACGCCGAACGCCTGGAGACGCTGCTCACCGGACGCGATCTTGGGCAAATAGCGCTGCTTCTGTGCATCGGAGCCGTGCCGAAGGATGGTGCCCATGATGTACATCTGAGCATGGCAGGCACCGGCGTTGCCGCCGGAGGCATGAATCGTCTCCAGGATCGCAGCAGCGGCGGAAAGCGGCAGGCCGGAACCGCCGTACTCCTCCGGGATCAGCACAGAGAGGTAACCAGCCTCCGTCAGGGCGGTGACGAACTCGGTTGGGTAGCCGCGAACCTCGTCCAGCTTGCGCCAGTACTCGCCGGGAAAGCGGGCGCAAAGTTTAGCGACCTCTTCCCTGATCTCCGCGTGCTTATTTGCTGAGATCGAGAATGCTTGATCCATGTAACGCAAACTCCGTCGTATTTCGGGACTTTACCCCAACGAGGTGAGTAATCAATTGGCAAGCGATTTGCATCTTGCAAAGCCGGTTTGCCCCATAAACATCGCTAATCGCTAGATGTGGGAGTGATCACATTTCCAGTCCGCTCCACATGGCCGCTATGTTATTCGTGCGTCACGTGCCCGCTAGCTTCGTTCGGGGATTATGATCGGATTCCTTTTGCTTTTTGCTCCTGGCTTGGAACCCTCAATGTCTGACAACCGGCTTCGGACCATCCGCCTCGCGCTTGCCTTCCTGGCGCCGCTCGGATTTTTGGGCATCGCGTCGGCGCAAACGCCCGCGACCCCGCCGGAATCCAAGCCGATGCCGCCCGGCGTTCCGGTCCAGACCGCGCCGGCGACCCGTCGCGATATCCCGATCCTGCTACGCAATATCGGCACCGTGCAGGCCTTCCAGTCGGTTCTGGTACGCGCCCGGGTCGATGGTACGTTGACAAAAATCCTGTTCACCGAGGGGCAGGAGGTCAAGGTGGGCGACCAACTGGCTGAGATCGATCCACGTCCGTATGCTGCGACACTCGCCCAGGGACAGGCAAAAAAAGCCGCCGATGAGGCACAGCTAGCCAATGCGCGGCAGGATCTGGCTCGTTACACGAGTCTTGCCAGCAGCAATTTTGCGTCGCGCCAGCAACTCGACACCCAAACCGCCATGGTCGCGCAATATCAGGCCACCATAAAAGGCGACGAAGCCACCATCGCGAGCGCACGGCTCAACCTGGATTTCACCAGTATCACCTCGCCCATCGACGGTCGAACCGGACTGCGATTGGTCGATCCGGGCAATCTGATCCATGCGACTGACGTGCAAGGTATCGTGACCATCACCCAGATCCACCCGATCTCAATGATCTTCACGCTGCCACAGGACAACTTGCCGGGCATTCATGCCGCCATGGCAAAGGGCAAGCTCAAGGTCGAGGCGCTGACCCCGGACGACAAAACCGAACTGAGCGTGGGCGAGTTGCTCACCACCGACAACACGATCGACAGCACTACGGGCAGCATCCGCCTGAAGGCCGTGTTCGCGAATTCGGACGACAATCTCTGGCCCGGCCAGTTCATCAACGCACGCCTCCGGCTAGGGACGCTGGCCAACGTGCTGACGGTGCCGAGCGTGGCCATACAGCGCGGGCCGAACGGCCTGTTCGTCTATCTGATCAAGCCGGATAATTCCGCCGCAATGCAGCCGGTGGACGTAAAGCAGGACGACGGCACCTACGCCGTCGTTACTAAGGGCCTCGACGACGGGGTCCAGGTGGTCACGAACGGCCAGTCGCGCCTGCAGACCGGAACCCGCGTCGCCGCCACGCTCGCCAAAGTCTGACAGCTGACCAACCCAAAGCTGACCCACCCCACCGACCACGCTAGCTGAGTTCTTCCCCCCGCCGAATAACGACGAGGCCGATCGCCGCATGAGCATCTCAACACCGTTTATCCGCCGTCCAGTTGCCACATCGCTGCTGATGGCTGCGATCCTGCTGGTCGGGATCGCAGCCTACCCCCTGTTGCCCGTGGCGCCGCTGCCCAGGGTGGACTTCCCGACCATCAACGTGAACGGCAAGTTCCCCGGTGCGAGCCCGGAAACCATGGCATCGACCGTCGCCCAGCCCCTGGAGCGGCAGTTCGCACAGATCGCGGGCGTCACCCAGATGACGTCGGTCAGCGTGCTCGGCCAGACGTCGATCACGGTCCAGTTCGATCTCAACCGGAACATCGACGCGGCGGCAAGCGACATCCAGGCCCGCATCAACGCGGCATCCGGCCAGTTGCCCAAGAACCTTCCGAGCAGCCCGAACTACTACAAGGTCAATCCATCTGACAGCCCGATCCTGATCGAGGCGGTGCAGTCCGACGAATTGCCGATGATCGACGTGGACGATTATGCCGATAACATCCTGGCGCAACAGATCTCGCAGATCAGTGGCGTGTCGCAGGTGTTCATCGGCGGTGAGCAAAAGCGCGCGGTGCGGATCCAGATCGATCCGTCACGCCTGGCCGCCATGGGGCTCACGCTGGAGGACGCCCGGCTTTCGCTCACCAGCTCCACGGTCGACAGCCCGAAAGGCACCATCGACGGCGAGCGGCAGGTTTTCACCATCTACGCCAACGACCAGCTTACCAAAGCCAGCGAATACAACGATGTGATCCTCGCCTACCGCGCCGGCGCCCCGATCCGCGTGCGCGATATCGGCACCGCAATCGATGCGCCCGAGAACATCCTGAACGGTGGCTACCAAAATCAGCGCAAGGGCGTGCAGCTGACGATCTTCAAGCAGCCGAACGCCAACATCATCGAGACGGTGAACGCCATCAAGGCGCAGCTTCCGCGCCTGATCGCCTCCATCCCGCCATCGGTCCACGTGACCGAGATCATCGACCGCACCCAAACCATCCGCGCCTCGGTCCACGACGTGCAGTTCACGCTGATGCTGTCGATCGGCCTCGTTGTGATGGTGATCTTCCTGTTCCTGCGGAACGTGTGGGCGACCATTATCCCGAGTGTCACCGTGCCGCTGGCGTTGGTGGCCACCTTCGCCGTCATGTATCTGCTGGACTACTCGCTCGACAACCTGTCGCTCATGGCGCTCACCATCGCGGTCGGCTTCGTGGTCGACGACGCGATCGTCATGCTCGAGAACATCTTCCGCTACATCGAGGAAGGCATGAAGCCGATCGATGCCGCGATCCGGGGGGCGGGCGAGATCGGCTTTACCATCATCTCGATCAGTTGTTCGCTGATCGCGGTGTTCATCCCTTTGCTGCTGATGGGCGGCATCGTCGGCCGCCTGTTCCGCGAGTTCGCAGTGACCGTGAGCATCGCCGTGGTGGTGTCGGCGTTCGTGTCGCTGACGTTGACGCCCATGATGTGCTCCCGCTTCCTGCGCCATCAGAATAGCCACGGACGACTCTACCGGATGGTCGAGGCATTCTTCGAGGGCATGATCGGCTTCTACCGGCGCACGCTCGACATCGCGCTCCGGTTCCAGTTCACCACCTTGGTAGTGTTCATCGCCACGCTGGTCGTGACGGTGATGCTGTTCATCTACATCCCGAAAGGCTTCTTCCCGGATCAGGATACGGGGGTGCTGATCGGGGTATCCGAGTCGGCGCAGGACGTGTCCTACAAGGAAATGGAGAAGCGCACCCTCGCCCTAGGCAAGGTGCTGCTGGAGGACCCAGCGATCTCTGCCTACTCCGCCAGCATCGGCGCCGGATCGGGCGGCCAGACCGGCAATAACGGGCGCTTCTTCGTCTCGTTGAAGCCGTTCGAGGATCGCGACGTGTCGGCGCAGCAGGTGATCGCCCGGTTGCGCCCGAAGCTCGCGCGCGTCGAGGGAGCGCAGTTGTTCCTTCAGGCGGCGCAGGACATCCGGGTCGGCGGTCGTATCTCCAAGACGCAATACCAGTACACCTTGCAGGACGCGGACTCGGGCGAGCTGTACGATTTCGCGCCGAAGGTCCTGGCAAAGCTGCGCGAGGTGCCGGTGTTGCGCGACCTCGCCACCGACCAGCAGATGGGCGGCACCACCGCCACCCTCACCATCGACCGCGACGCTGCCGCCCGCTTCGGCATCCAGCCACAGGTCATCGACGACACGTTGTACGACGCGTTCGGGCAACGCCAGATCACGCAATACTTCACGCAGATCAACTCCTACCACGTGGTGATGGAGGTGCCGCCCGAGATGTCGGGACAGCTTGCGACGCTGGACAAGCTGTACGTTAAAGCGGCTTCAGGACAGGCGGTGCCGCTTTCGACCTTCGTCAAGATCGACACCAACAAGGTGGCCCCGCTCTCGATCAACCATCAAAGTCAGTTTCCGGCGGTCACCATCTCGTTCAACCTGGCCCAAGGCGCAGCACTCGGGCAGGCCGTGGATGCCATCAACGCGGTGATGGCCCAGGTCGGCGCGCCGATATCCTTGCAGGGCACGTTCCAGGGCACGGCCCAGGCGTTTCAATCCTCGCTGGCCTCGACGCCCTACCTGATCGCCGCCGCCCTGGTCGCGGTCTACATCATCCTCGGCATCCTCTATGAGAGCTACATCCTGCCGCTGACGATCCTATCCACCCTGCCCTCGGCAGGCGTCGGCGCGTTCCTCATGCTAATGATCGCCGGGTACGACCTGTCGGTGATTGCGCTGATCGGCCTCATCCTGCTGATCGGCATCGTCAAGAAAAACGGCATCATGATGGTGGATTTCGCCATCAACGCCGAACGGCGAGACGGCCTCCCACCCCTCACGGCCATCCGCGAGGCCTGCCTGTTGCGGTTCCGCCCGATCCTCATGACCACAATGGCCGCCATGCTGTCCGGTTTGCCATTGATGCTCAGCCATGGCGCAGGGTCCGAGTTCCGCCGCCCACTGGGCTTCGCGATGGTCGGTGGATTGCTGCTGAGCCAGATCCTGACGCTCTACACGACGCCGGTGATCTATCTGTATCTCGACCGGCTGCAACATCGATTGGCGCCGCGCCGCCATTCGCGGATGCCGTCGCTGGCCGAAAAGATGGGTGCGACGGCAGACTAGCCCGCTGCCGGTGCAACCCGCAGCCCGTGGTGTCAAGCTCGTAGCCAAGCCCTCGCGGAAGGACTTGGCGACGAGGCGGCGGCGGAAACCTTGGATAATTCAGTCCCATTCCGGCAATTCAGCCTGCCATGGGGACCGGGACTGTCGTGCGGTTGCCGCCCTTCGGAGTTAAAGGAGGTTTATTCCTTCTCCTTCTCCTCGTCGTCATCCTCCTCGCCATCGGCGTCGTCCTGGTGTTCGTAATACCAGTCCAGCACGTCGTCGTGGAAATCCGGGTCCTTCATGAGGCGCATCGCAAGCGCCAGCACGATCTCGGGGGCCGCGGCGAGGTCGGTGCCTTCGGTCGGCACGTCGACGCCGGCGATGATGCGGACCGACATCTGGCCATCATCTTCACCGATGATCAGCGCAACCTCGTCAGGTTCCAGTTCCATCGCGGTGGTTTCGGGCGTCTTGGCCATGGTATCGCTTTCAGTTGTGGATCAAAGCCGGGGAATGTCGGCCGGTCGCGGCTTTTTTAAGCAGCAGCCTTTATCGCGCGAAAGTCCTTAATGTCGCGAAACACCAAACCGGGATGAAGTTCCGTCGTGCGCCGCATCATGAAGGCCGAAGTCGCGAGATAGACGGGATCGCCATCGAGATCATCGGCCATGGCGTTGCGCTGGGACGCGACGAAGCGCGCCAACTCTGCCTTTTCGCCGGAGACCCAGCGGGCGAGCTGGAAAGGTGGCGTCTCGAAGCCGATGCCGACGCCGTATTCGCCCATGAGGCGGGATTGCAGCACATCCAGCTGCAAGGTGCCGACGACGCCCACCAAGGGTGGCGCGCCATCCTGCGGACGGAACAGCTGCACCACGCCCTCCTGCGCGAGTTCGTCGAGCGCGCCACGAAGCTTCTTGGCTTTCATGGCGTCATCCAGCCGGACGCGGCGCAGGATCTCGGGGGCAAAATAGGGAACGCCGACGAAATTCAGCTCCTCACTCTCGCTCAACGTGTCACCGATACGCAGGGTGCCGTGGTTCGGGATGCCCACGACATCGCCGGCAAACGCCTCCTCGGCCAGCGCGCGGTCGCGGGCGAAGAAGAATTGGGGAGCATGCAGCGGGATGAGCTTGCCGGTGCGGACCTGCTTGAGGCGCATTCCACGCACGAGGCGGCCGGAGCAGACGCGTGCGAAGGCGATGCGGTCGCGGTGGTTCGGGTCCATGTTCGCCTGGATTTTGAACACGAGCGCCGTGAGGTTGGTCTCGGTCGCTTCCACAATGCGGGTGTCGGCGGGCTGGGCACGCGGACGGGGGCCGTATTCTGCCAAACCGTCGAGCAGGTCAGCGACGCCGATGTCACGAATGGCGCTGCCGAAGAACACCGGGGTGAGATGGCCGGCGTTGAAAGCCTCAAGCTCGAACTCCGGCAGGGCCGCGCGCACCAGGTCGAGTTCCTCGCCGACCGCCTGCATGCGTGGGTCCGATTGCGGCAGCGGTGTGGTGAGGCGGTACTCGCGGCGGCGAAGGTCGTAGGTGCCGACGAACTCGGAGGCACGACCGACGGGCCAGGTGACCGGGGCGGTGTCTAGCGCCAAGGCTTGGGACACCTCGTCGAGCAGGGCAAACGGGTCCTGTGCCTCGCGGTCCATCTTGTTGACGAAGGTCAGGATCGGGATGTCGCGCAGGCGGCAAATCTCGAACAGCTTGAGGGTGCGCGCCTC
>JANXXW010000104.1 GCA_025350425.1 Rhodospirillales bacterium | reverse complement strand
GGCGCGGTCCCAGCTCTTGCAGATCGTCAGTACCACGGTCCGGAAGCAACTCGGCCAGGTGGCGCTCCCGGCGCTGCTGACCGCCGAACGGGATGAGATAACCGCCCAGATTCGCAACGAAGTCGCCCGTGAGGCACGTCCGATCGGGGTAGATGTGGTGGACGTCCGCATCCGCCGGGCTGACCTTCCGGTTGAAACCAGCCAGGCCATCTATGACCGCATGACCTCGGAGCGCGTTCGCGAAGCCAAGGAGGTCCGCGCTCAGGGCTTCGAGGCCGGCCAATCCATCCGGGCGCGCGCCGATGGCGAACGGACCGTGCTCCTGTCCGAGGCGCTGCGCGACGCGCAGAGGATGCGGGGTGAAGGTGATGCGGAGGCCAGCCGGGTCGCGGCGGCAGCCTATGGCAAGGACCCGGACTTCTTCGACCTGTACCGCACCCTACAACTCTATCGCGGCGCTTTTGCCCAGGGCAGCCAGACCATCGTGCTGAGCCCCTCCAATACCTTGATGAAGTATTTCGACACCGGACCCGCATCTGCGCCGGCGGCACCCTGATGCGCCCGTTTTCTTGCAAAAAAGGATCGATGTTCTTCCTGTTGCTTGGCCTTATACTGGCGTCGCCTGCGCAGGCGGTCGATGTGTCGCAGCTGAGTGCCTTCGAACACGATCCCTGTTTCGTAGCGCTTGCTCGGCGGAACACGGATCAACATGTCGGCGCCCCTGACAACGCGCTGGCCGATGCGTGTGACCGTACGCACGGCAATATCGAAGCTGCCTGGGACCTGGTGCAACGCCTGTGGAAGCCGGCGGAGATTACCGCCAGCGCGCCGTCGAATCGGCTTCTCTCACCGGGCTGGGCGGTATTCGGACTCGTGGGGATGCTGCTGAGCTACGCCGCGCTAGGCTGGCCGCTCCGGTCCTTGGTGACGCTGTCTAGATCCGCGCTGGAAGGGCGCACCAAAGGCGGTCTTGGGGCTGAGGCTGGCCTGTCGCTGGTGTTCAGGCTCGCCGTGGCGTCCATATTTCTGTTGGCACTGAGCGTGCCGTTCATGACGGCCCTCAGCGCGCTCGTGCTGCTTGTCCGGCTGCTTCGGACGGGCCGGCCCACTGCTCCACTGCCGGACGGCGCCCCTGCAAGTGCCATGGCGCTGGCCTTGGCTGGCGCGGTGAACGATGCGGCCGGGACTGTGTTCGGGCTGCTGGCGCTGGCGCTCTTTGCACAGGGCAGTGCGTTGTTGCTGGTCGCCGGCGTGGCCATCTCGGTCCCCTTCTCGCTGGCCTTCGTCGCCCAGAACTGGCGCAGAGTGCGGCGACGGCCTTTGGTTGCAGGTGTCGTAAGCGGCCTATTGGCGGCGGGTATCGCGTTTCTGGCACTGCGTGACCCGCCCTTGGCGCGTGGCATAGTCGGCTCGTTTCCGCTGCTAGCCGCCTTTGTCCCGCTCATGGTCGGTCTCATCGTGACCGGCCTCGTCACCCGTACGCGCCAGGGCGGCGCGCAGGTCCGCGGCCCGTAGCCACACGCGCCCGGCCGGGCCCGCGGCGAGCTCCTGGGCGATGCGCGGGAAGAAATCGGGCCGGAGCCGAAAAGCGTTGCCATAAGCGGACAAGGCCCCCCCGAGATCATGCAGCACCTGCCGCAAACTGCCGAGATTATGCCATGTCTCCGCGCGCCCGGGCTCGTGTTGCAGAGCCGCTTCATAGGAGGCCTGGGCGGCCGCCAATTGGCCGGCCTCATGATGCGCGGTGCCCAAATCATGGAGGATATCAGCCCGGCGCGGCAGCAATCGCGCCGCCTCGGTCAGCGCCTGAGCCGCCTGGGCCCATTGTCGGGCCTGAAACAGCGCTAATCCGGCACGATGGCGCATGTCCCCTACGGCCGCGAGCCCTTGGCACGCCACGCTCAGGCTGGGGTCGATCGCCAACGCCGCCCGAAACGCACATTCAGCCTGGACGGGCTGCCCGTCCTGCACAAGAACGCGCCCCAAAGCGGCGTGGGACTGGGCGCTTGCTGGAGCAAGCGTTATGGCGCGCCGTGCCCAGGTCAGCGCATCTTTGGTCTGGCCGGCCTCGGCCAGCAAAACAGCCAGCAGGCGGGCCGGGCCAGGATCGTCCGCTCCCTCCGCAGCCAACCGGCACAGCTTCAAAGCGGCAGGCAGATCACCTGCACTGTACGCTGCGATACCGCTCTTAAAGGCGGAGGGCCAAGGTATCTGGGTAGGCATCATAAAACCGTAGCTGCTTTTGCGATGCCGGACCAACGCCAGTCTTGTTCGGGAAAATGCGCGCCTATGTAGCTGCCGCCACCCACCGGTTTAGGGTCGTATTTTTCGCCGAAAGTTACCCGAAGAGCTGTGGTTTGTTTTCTGGCGGCGGTGGCGATGGCGCAGCATTTCCTGCTTTCCGCGGCGGTTTGCTCGCTCAGCGCCGCCAAGACCGACCGCATGTCTGACCATACGGTCGACAAAATATTACTGCACGCAGCGACAATTAGTTTGATCGATACTTGTGTTTGGTCACGGAGAATCATGACGCTACTGTGACCCGAGAAGGGAAGAAAGCGCTATGGCTTGAGCCGGACCACGGTCACCAAGTGGCGGGCCAGGACCATAACCGACGATAAGCCAATGGGACCAACTGCGCCGCACAGCACCGTCCTCACGATAGTTGAAGAAGCCATGATCGTGGAGTTTCGTAGGCGCACGCTTCTGCCGCTGAACGACATACTCGACTGCCTGCGCGACAGCATTCCAAAACTGACCCGGTCCAGCTTGCATCGATGCCTAAGCAGGCACGCCATCTCGGTGCGTATATCTTCGATCGTGACTGCCATGAAAATGGCATCGAGCACAGGTTGACCAAGCCCTGCCATCCCTGGACCAACGGTCAGGCCGAGCGGATGAACCGTACCGTCAAAGAGGCGACTATCAAGACATTTCAGTACCCGGATCTCGAAAGCCTCCATAATAATTGCTCCGTGTGAGTGCAGACACCGGACAGACGAAGGCGGCTGAGGATTGTTTCGCCTCCCCTCATTATTACTGTTGGACCTGAACGGCGGCCCCGGGCGCCGCGGGGGTGCCGGGGCCAATCACCAGCCAACGCCGGGCGGATCCTGCGTCGGTCTGCACCAACTGGCGGATAGGTCCGATGGCGTTGACGACCGCCGCCCCGGCCGGGTTGGTCATGAACGCCGCCAAAGGCTGCAGCGTGCCGCCGCCAGCGGCTTCGCTCGATAGCGCCAGGACATAGGGCTTGCGCGACTCCAGCCCGGTGGCGCCAGCCTGCAGCACCTGCACGAGCCCTTGGTCGAAAAGCGTCACCTGGGTTGCGGCTTTCCCGCCGGGCACTCCCAGCGAAAGCTGAACACTGTTTGCCGCCATGCCCAGTGGCACCAAATTCTGCGTCCCCGGCCCGTCCGGCACCGCACCCGGCACATAGGCCACGCCCTGCGGCCCCTGCCCTATCGGAATCGTCGCGATCAGCTTATTCTCCATCGTATCGATGACCGCAGCTCCGTCGGCATTCTCCAGCCCGACATACACGCGCGTACCGTCGCCCGAGGGCCAGATGCCATGCGGCAACGCGCCGACATCGATGGTTGCGACCTGGCTGAAGTCATCGGTGCGGAACACCTTGACTTGGTTCAGGCCGCCCACCGTCACATAGGCGAACTGGCCATGCGCGTTGCGGACAATATTGACATGGTTGGTAATGGGGCCGGTCTCGAGGACCTTCAGCACATTGAACGGGGCCATGGCATTGAACACCATGGTGCGGCCGACATCCTTGAGCGTCAGCCATACCTGCTTCCCGTCCGGCGTCGCGGCGACGTCCGGAGAGAAGGGGCTTTCCTGCTTGACGTGCCCGACGATCTTGTGAGTCGCGGTGGCGATCACGACGGTTTCCGGCGTGAAGCTGCTGACGACGTAGCCGAGCTTGCCGTCAGGTGAGAAGATCACCATTCCGGGCCCATTCGGGACCTTGATGCGGCTCTTCTCCACGAACGTCTTGGCGTCCAGCACGGCGATATAATCCTCGCCGCGCACGCTGACCCACACCTCGCGACCGTCCAGCGTGAAAAACGCCTCGTGCGGCGAGCGCCCAACATAGGCGACGTGCTTGACCGCGTTGGTCGCGGTGTCGATGAAGCTGACGGAATTGGAGCCGATCGAGATCACCGCCAGCGTCTTTCGGTCCGGCGAAAATCCCATGCCGTGCACGAGCAACTGCCCCTTGTAGAGCGGGCTGAGATTGCCCGGTGTCGGATCGCCAAGGCGGATCACGCCCAGCAGTTTCCCTTCCATTGGGTCGATAACGGAGACGGAGTTGGAGAACTGATCGGACGTATAGAACCGGTCCTTGCTGCTGATGGGGATATCGGGTGTCGAGGCGGCGAAGGGGGCTTGGCCGGCGCTGGCCGAGAAACTGGTGCCGAGCAGCAGCAGCGTTGCGAGCGTGAATTTCATTCTAGTTATTCCTGTGCATGTGCATCGGTGCAGTGGCGCCAACGGGTGCGGCGGTAGGGAGAGATGCGAGCGCCTGATGCATGACGGCGATCTCCTGCCGCTGCTCGACGATGATCCCCTGGGCCAGGCGGCGCAGGACGGGGTCGCGGCCGAAGCGCAACTCTGCCTCCGCCATCTCGACCGCTCCCTGGTGATGTGGGATCATCATCGTTGCGAAATCGCGGTCCGCATTGCCGCTGACGGGCGCCATCATGTCCCGGTCCATGTGTTCCATCGCCGCCGCCGCGACAGTTACAAAGGTGTCGGCGGCTACCGGCTGGCCCTGCGCCGTCACCGCGATGCCAGCGAGGCCGACTAACAACGCGGCAGCGGCGGCCATATGGCGAAAGCGGTAACTCAACATGTGCCGTCCTTTTTGTGTAGCGGAGCGACCGGCCGTCTGCTCCGTATGAACGACGCAACACCCGGTGTATTTCCTCGGGACGTTCAGCGTTCCGGTCATGGCGCGACCTTCAGACCGGCCAGATACGTGACGATTGCCTAAGTGACGATTGCGGGGATTTCGGCGTCATCGACCGGGGCCTTGTAGATCTTGACCATCTTGGTCAATTCGCCGTCCCACTCCGCATGGGTCAACGCCGGCTGGTTCAGGATCATGCCGGGCGTGTGGCGTGACTCGCAGATAGCCTCGAGTTGGTCCGCGCCGGCGCCTGGCAGGATGCTGCGACCGGTTATCGGCAGCTTGAATCCAACCGAACGAAGCCGGATGCCAGCCGCTTCGGCTGCTGCCTTGCATGGTGGGCCCGACCTGAGCCTCATACGCGGCGATCCCCTTTTTCGTCGTCTCCGCTTGGCCGGTGTCGGATAGACAGTCAGTGGTAGCCCGAACTTTGGTCCCGCCGTCGCGGCGACGAATACGAGTGCGGCGGCCGTGACGATACCGACCACGACCTTGATCAAAGAAACTATGCAGGTGTCCTTTAGTTCCGGTTGCTTCATACCCTTCGAAAGGCGGTGTGTTCACCATTACTCTGCTGCACGTGGATCGCGTCGGTAGCCGATAACGGTCCGACGCAATCCACAGCCATCAGAGAGGCCGCTCGTGCGCATGATGATCACTGGATCGCCAACGCAGCGCTGTTCTTGGCGGCACCTGCCAGTTCCAACGTCACTGGTCACATCCTGGCAGTCGACGGCGGCTGGATCGCCGGGTTCGTGCGGGATTTCTAAACAGACAACGGCAGCGCGATATCTTCCAGCGAGCGGCCCTCGGCGTCGACCCCCAGCCACACCTCCATCCCTGCCCCACCCAGCATCAGCACACCCGCCACCCCGTAACCGCCTGCCAGCGCCCAGGCTGAATCGGCCTGGATCAGCCGCCCGAATAGCCAGGGCGCAGCCGCACCGCCGATCAGCGTGCCCATCGCGTAGAACACCGCAATCGCCAATGCCCGTGTCTCCAGCGGGAAAATCTCGCTCGCGGTCAGGTAGGCCGAACTTGCAGCAGCGCTGGCGAAGAAGAATACCACCATCCAGCCAATGGTCTGCGTGGTGGCCGTCAACAGTCCCTCGCCAAACAGCACCGCGATCACCATCAGCAGCACGCCTGACATGGCGTATGTACTGGCGATCATCTTGCGGCGGCCGATGGTGTCGAAGAAATGTCCCAGCAACAGCGGCCCCAACAGGTTGCCCGCGCAGAGCGGCAGGATATAGAGCCCGATATCGGCGTCCGGCACGTGCTCGTAATGCTGCAGCACCAGCCCGTAGGTGAAGAACACTGCGTTGAACAGGAACGCCTGCGCCACCATCAGGCTCAGCGCCAGGATGCTACGGGCGCGATACTGCCCCAACATCGCGCTGAAGATCAGGCCAAACCCAAAACTCTGGCGCGGATGCACCGTCATCCGCTTGTCCACCGGCGCCAGGGTCCCGCCCACCTCGCGCTCGATATCGTCCATGGTGGCGTGTGCCTCCACGTCTCGTCCATGCGTCACCAGCCAGCGCGGACTCTCAGGCACGATGCGGCGCAGCAGCAGGATGAACAGGCCGAGCACCGCCCCGATGCCGAACCCGAGGCGCCATCCGAGGTTGATCGGCACAATGCCCGAAAGTAGCACGATGGACGCCCCCGCACCTGCCGCCGCTCCGGCCCAGTAGCTCCCATTCACCATCAGGTCGATGCGCCCGCGCAGCCTAGCTGGGATCAGCTCGTCAATCGCCGAATTGATCGCCGCGTATTCGCCGCCGATGCCCAATCCGGTGATCAGCCGGAAAATCCCGAAGCTCCAGAAATCCCACGCGAACGCGCTCAGCAATACGCCGCCGACATACACACCCAACGTCACGAAGAAGATGAATTTACGTCCCATCCGGTCGGTCAGCCAGCCAAATATCAGCGCGCCCACCACCGCGCCCACCACGTAGAACGATGCCACCGACCCCACGTCCTGCGCCGAGAACCCGAGTGTGCGCTTGTCCTGCAACACCGGACCGAGCGAGCCCACGATTGTCACTTCCAGCCCGTCCAGCACCCAGGTAATGCCGAGCGCCAGCACGATCATCAGGTGGAACCGGCTCCAGGGCAGCCTGTCCAGCCGGGCCGGAATGTCGGTGGTGATCGTAGCCTCGCTCATTGCGTCTTCTTCTCCGGACTTGCCAAAACCAAGCGGCGAGCGCCCAGGCATTGGAGGTTTCAACACCACGGCGACGGCCCGGTTGCGCCAATTTCGCCAAGACACCCAACCCACATCTTAACCGTATTGTCACACCCACGCCGCACCAAAACCGGACACTTTGCGCAACTGACTGGTGTTCCAGACGCTCGACAGGGGCGCTGCTGGAACTTGCCCAAGTCGGATAAACTTGAAGGATGTAGTTATGCTTCGTGCGGTGGGCCTGGGTGGCGCCTTGCTGGGCGTAGTGATGACAGCGACCCCATCTGTGGCGCAGACAGCCTCGCGCATTGACGCGATCGAGGCACAGATCAAGGCACTGAACGCCGAACTTGCCCATGTCCGACGCGACATGGCGGCCAAGGACGCCGACATCCGCGCGGCGCGGGCCGAAGCCACCGAAGCGCGTGCCAGCGCAGCACGCCAATCCCAGGCACAAGCCCAAGCACGGCCTCCCGCCCTGGTCAGTGCCGCCTTCGTCCCGGGCAGCGGCCAGCGCGAGGAACTGACGCTCGGCCTTGGCGCCGCGCACCCCGCGATGCCATCGCCAAAAACTGACTTCACCTCGCTCAATTCCAGCGGGCTCACCGCCAGCGATCAGGATGCCGGCAACACCGGCGCCAAGGGCACCTTCCATCTCGGCGGCGTCACGGTGCAGCTCGGCGGCTTTTTCGAGGGTACCGGTGTCTATCGCACCCGTAACGAGGTCAATGACATCGCGTCGAACTTCAACACCGGCATCCCCGAACGTCAGAGCCCGCTTTACCATGAAGGCGAGCTCCGTGGCAGCGCCCGCCAGAGCCGCTTCACCGTGCTGACCCAGGGTGACATCGCCCCGACCCAGCGCGTTTCTGGCTACGCCGAGTTGGACCTGCAGGGCGCCGCTGGCACCGCCAACAGCAACGAAAGCAACAGCTACAATCCCCGGATACGTCAGGTCTATGGCGCCTACGACAACTCCGATCTCGGTATTCACGTCCTGGCCGGCCAAGCCTGGAGCCTCGCCACCATGAACAAGACCGGCGTCACTCCGAGGCAGGAGAACCTGCCAATGACCATCGACCAGCAATACGTCCCAGGCTTCACCTGGGCGCGCCAGACACAACTTCGGGTGGCCAAAGACTTCGAAAACAAGTATTTTCTGGCAGCCTCGCTGGAGAGCCCGCAGACTACCTATTCCGTCGGCGCCAACGGCACAGGTGTGGTCGGCGCCACCGCGAACTACAACAACCCCGGCATCTCCACCCTCAACCCCGGTCAGAGCTACAGCAACAATGTGGCACCTGACATCATCGTCAAGGCGGCGGCCGATCCCGGCTATGGCCATTACGAGGTGTTCGGCATCGGTCGTCTGTTCCAGGATCGCGTCAGCACGGTGGGCAACGGCCACAACAACAACAAGCTGGCCGGCGGCATCGGCGGCGGCATGATCCTGCCCATCCTCGGCGACAAGCTTACCTTCGAGGCGCGCGTGCTGGGCGGCTACGGCATCGGCCGCTACGGCACCTCCCAGTTGCCCGACGCGACCATCTCCCGCTTCGGTTCCCCCTCACCGCTGCCCGAACTGCAGGCGTTGGTGGGCCTCACCGGCCACCCGATCCCGACCGTCGACCTGTACGGCTATGTCGGCACCGAGCAAATCGGTAAAAAGTCCTTCGACGTCGCCGGCAAGGGGTATGGCTACGGCAACCCCAACTATTCCAATGCCGGTTGCGATATCGAACTGAGCGCCGCCACCTGCACCGCCAACACTTCGGGCGTCGTGCAAGGCACCATCGGTGGCTGGTGGCGCTTCCTGCACGGTAATTTCGGCACGGTGCAGGCAGGTGCCCAATACTCGTATACGCAACGAAGCGTGTTCAAAGGCACCACCGCCGTAGGCGGCAGCGGCAACAAAGGCACCGACGACAACATGGTATTCGTCAGCCTGCGGTATCTTCCGTTCCAGTAGACGCCATTGCGGGCGGTTGGCTGGGAAGTATACTCCCGGAGGTATTACACGAGCCTGCCGAGCCGGTCCGGCTCCGCCACACGCCTTCCGCGAGCGATCCACACCAGATCTCAAAGCGGCACGATGGGCCATGATTGCTTAAGACCGATCGCGACCCCACGAACATACGCCGAACACCACGCCGGCGAGGATCGCCGTGGCCAGCCAAGCTACGCGCCGGACGTGCCCAATCCGTAGAACTCCATCGCGTTGCCGCCGAACATCGCCGCCCGCTCCCCCGCGTCCAAATGTGCGGTCAGCCGATGCGCCCAGTCCCACCACGTCGCGTAATCCAGATGCGTCGTCACCACCGGCCAATCGCTGCCGAATATCAGCCGGCTTGGCCCGAACAGTTCCAGCAGCGTCTCCGCGTAGGGGATTAGAGCATCGAACGGGGCGCCCGGCTCGGCCTCCGTCACCAGCCCGGAGAACTTGCAGCAAACGTGCGGGAACGCGGCCAACACAGCCATGTCCCGTGCCCACGCCGAATGCCCGCCTGCCGCAATCTCGGGCTTTGCACCGTGATCGATTACCAAACGCAGTTGTGGGTGACGCTCGATCAGACGCGGCATGTGCGCGAGGTGCCGCACTCGGGCCAGGGCGTCGAACGAAAGCCCCAACTCTACCAGGGCGCGATAGGCCGCGTCCTGCTTGGGTTGCAG